>JBHAZZ010000113.1:0-14814 GCA_041781275.1 Moraxella sp. | reverse complement strand
TGATGACCTATTAAAAGAAATGGAAAACGTCAGTGAACAGATGAAAGCTGCTGAAAGTGAGCTAAGAGAGCTACAAGCCATCATCACCAGCGCAAGCCTTGCCATTCCTAATTTGCCCGATGACAGCGTGCCTGTGGGGGCGGACGAAAATGACAACGTGGAAGTTAGAAGATGGGGTACGCCCAGAGCCTTTGATTTTGCCATCAAAGACCATACCGACATCGGCGAAGGCTTGGGGCTGCTTGATTTTGAAATGGCGAGCAAATTGACAGGCTCTCGTTTTAGTGTGTTAAAGGGACAGCTTGCTAGACTTAATCGTGCCTTGGTGCAATTTATGCTAGATACCCATGTGGCACGGGGCTATACCGAAATGTATGTGCCTTATATGGTCAATAGTGATAGCTTGCAAGGCACAGGACAGTTGCCTAAGTTTGAAGAAGATTTGTTCAAACTGCGTGGTGACAAAGAATATTATCTGATTCCCACCAGTGAAGTACCGCTGACTAATAGCGTGCGTGATAGTATCATTGACGTGGCGGATTTACCCATCAAACTGACCGCTCACTCCCCTTGTTTTAGAAGTGAAGCAGGCAGCGCAGGGCGGGACACTCGTGGCTTGATTCGTCAGCACCAATTTGAAAAAGTGGAAATGGTGCAGATTGTGGAAGCTACTACGTCCATGCAGGCGCTAGAAGAGATGACTGCCCAAGCCGAAAGCATTTTGCAAGCCCTAGAATTGCCGTATCGGGTGATTACTTTATGTACAGGCGACATGAGTTTTGGGGCAGTGAAGACCTATGATATTGAAGTGTGGCTGCCTTCACAAAACACCTATCGGGAGATTTCTAGCTGTTCAAATTGTGGTGATTTTCAGGCTCGGCGTATGCTGGCTCGCACCAAAAACGGCAAAAAAACCGAACTTGTCCATACCCTAAATGGTTCAGGACTTGCCGTAGGGCGCACTTTGTTGGCTATCCTTGAAAATCACCAAAATGCCGATGGCACGGTCAATATTCCCAAGGCGTTACAACCTTATATGGGCTGTGAGAAGATTGGGTAATTTAAGGTTGATTGATAAAGCCATCGCAAGAAATTTATTGATGAAATAAAAACTTAGTCATTGTTATCTTGTGATGGTATTGACCAAAAAACAGCGTTTTATGGTACAAATATTTATTCATTGACAAAAAATTCAATCATGCCATCAAATTTCACCCAAAGAGCAAAAATAGGGGTGTTTTATGGTGTTGTGTGTATATGTTATGCCAAATTCAGCGACAGTTTATTGATTGTTTAGTTTATAATTTTTAATCACGAGAACCTTTTATGACCTCTCTACCCACCTTCAACCCACCCCTAAACACCCGCCACACCGCCAACGCCATTCGTGTTTTAGCCATGGACGCCGTGCAGAAAGCCAACTCAGGACACCCTGGAGCGCCGATGGGCATGGCAGATATTGCCGATGTGGTTTGGCGTGAATTTTATCAGCACAGCCCCAATAACCCAAACTGGGCAAACCGAGACCGCTTTGTGTTGTCCAACGGGCATGGCTCTATGCTACATTATGCTTTGCTGCATTTGACAGGCTATGATTTGAGCATGGACGACATCAAAAATTTCCGTCAGCTACATTCAAAAACCGCAGGACACCCCGAATACGGCTATGCAGGTGGCATTGAAACCACCACAGGTCCTTTGGGTCAGGGCATTGCCAATGCGGTGGGATTTGCCTTGGCAGAAAAAACGCTTGCTGCCCAATTTAACAAAGCCGATTGCGACATCATTAATCATCACACTTATTGCTTTTTGGGCGATGGCTGTTTGATGGAAGGCATTAGCCATGAAGTGTGTTCGCTGGCTGGTACGCTTGGGCTTGGTAAGCTGATTGTTTATTATGATGACAACGGCATTTCTATTGATGGCGAAGTGGAAGGCTGGTTTAGCGATGACACCGCCAAGCGTTTTGAAAGTTATAACTGGCAAGTCATCAAAGTAGATGGTCATGACAGCGAACAAATCCGCCAAGCCACCAAACAAGCTCAAGCCGAGACCACCAAGCCCACGTTAATCATTTGTAAAACAGTGATTGGGCTTGGCTCACCCAACAAACAAGGCAAAGAAGACTGTCATGGTGCGCCTTTGGGGGCGGACGAAATTGCTTTGGTGCGTGAAACACTGGGCTGGACAGCGCCTGCGTTTGAAATTCCTGCCGATGTGTATGCTAAGTGGGACGCAAAAGCCGCAGGCGATGAGCGTGAAGCGGCGTGGAATGACAAATTTGCCAAATATCAAGCCAGTTATCCTGCTGAAGCCAAAGAATTGGAGCGCCGTTTAAAGGGTGAATTGCCAAGCGATTTTGCTCTCAAGGCGGATGAATTTATCAAAGCCTGCAACGACAAAGGCGAAACCATCGCCACACGCAAAGCCAGTCAAAACACCATCGCCGCTTTTGCTCCCATGCTCCCTGAAATTTTGGGCGGCAGTGCCGATTTGGCAGGCTCAAATTTGACCTTATGGAAAGAAGCCAAAGGCGTACAAAATCAAGCAGATGGCAATTATGTGCATTATGGCGTGCGTGAATTTGGCATGACGGCGATTGCCAATGGTGTGGCACTGCATGGCGGATTTATCCCTTTTACGGCAACCTTTTTGATGTTTATGGAGTACGCTCGTAATGCGGTGCGTATGGCGGCGCTGATGAAACAGCGTGTGATACAAGTGTACACCCATGACAGCATTGGGCTGGGTGAAGACGGTCCAACCCATCAGCCTGTGGAGCAAATCGCCAGTTTGCGCCAAACGCCTAACCATTTTACATGGCGACCTTGTGATACCGTAGAAACGGCGGTGGCGTGGAAACAGGCGATTTTAACCCAAAATGCCCCAACGGCGCTGATTTTGTCTCGTCAAAATTTGCCCCATCAAGTCCGCAGCGATGAGCAAATTGCCAACATTGCCAAAGGTGCTTATGTTTTAGCCAAAGAAAAAGGCGACCTAAAAGCCATCATCATCGCCACAGGTTCAGAGGTGGAACTGGCGATGAGTGCGTATGCGCAATTAGACGGCGTGCGTGTGGTATCTATGCCATGCTGTGAAGTGTTTATGCAGCAGTCTGATGAATATCGCCAAAGCGTCTTGCCAAGCCATGTCCGTGCCCGTGTGGCGGTAGAAGCAGGCATTACCGATTATTGGTATAAATTTGTTGGGCTAGATGGCAGAGTTGTTGGCATGACGACTTTTGGTGAATCCGCCCCTGCCAAAGACTTATTTAAGCATTTTGGCATTACAACCGATGCGGTGGCAGAAGCGGTGCAATCACTGATTTAATCTATTCAGTTAAATTTGCTAAAATGGGCGTACTGATAATGAGTGCGTCCATTTTTATTGGGGAAAGATATGACAAATCACAGTTTAAACAATCACCCATCTGCGACTTTAACCAAACAAGATTGGGCGTGGTGGGATAGCCTAGATAATCTATGGAAAAAGATTTTTACCGCTCATATTTATTATAAACATAAAATTGAATTTGATGGGCTTCTTAGATGGAGTTACAACCCGATTGATGGTTGGGGCGTGCTAAATTTAGCAAATCCACAAGATTTGCAGCGTGTTTTGCAGTTGGACGACATTTATTGTACAGGGTTTGGCGATCTCTTGACCGATATTCGCCCTTTAGCGAAATTAACGCATTTGTCCACACTGGATATGGACGGTGGAGAAATCCAAGACATCAGCCCTTTGGCACAGTTGCCCTATTTAACCGAAATTAGCCTAAAAGAAAATCAAATTCAAGACATTAGTGCACTTAAAAATTTAAAGCAATTAACAGAGCTTTATTTGGACGATAATCACATTGAGTGTATTGATGTATTGGCAGGCTTAACACAATTAAACAAACTGTCTCTTGTAAATAATCCCTTAACAAAAGCGCAGATTGATGGGCTGCAAAAGCAATTGCCGAGCTGTAAGATTGTATTTAAATAAAGGGCGCTGTCAAATATTTACATTTTTAATACAATTGATAGACATTGTCTGTAAACAGTCCTTTGCTGCTGGCTTAAAAAAGTGCTATGATAGAACTAAAGTGTATCGTCTGTCATAAGGGGCAAGTCATGAAAACAGCCATTTGCACACTGGTGTTGATGAGTGCTTTACCTGCATTCGCTGCCGATTGGACACCTGCTTTTGCGTATCTTGAGCAAGGCAAAAAAGGGGATAACGGCAAGGTGCTTTATGCCATCATGGAAAATATGTTTAAAGAAGGGGCGGCGAATATATACCACCCTGATTTTCAGCAGCATAGCAAAGACCCATTAACTACCGCCGCCAAATCAGGCAAATACACTGCCGTGCCCACGCCTTACCGTCATGATATGTTGCCCGCCAAAGTGGCGAAAACAGAAGACGTCTACTTGCAAGCAACTGTTCCTTTAAAAAACGCCACGCTCTACGGACAGCCCCTGCAAAGTGTTACATACTATTATAGCTGTACAAATTGTGGTCATGTGGGATTTTATGTGAATTTTAAACCCATGAGTGATCAGGCGTACCGAAAACTTGTTAAAAAAGTCAAATTTAAAACACTTGGTGAAGATGACTGTTTTGCGGGCGAACCTGTGGCAGACTTTTTTAAAAATGGCAAAAACGTAGGCATTGAATTGTCAATCAGTTGCTAAATCGTTTTTTTTGGGGCTTTGGTGTCATTAATTTAGGTTTATTTGTACACCTATCCCTTTTGATAAAAAAGCGTGTCAAAAAAACACGCTTTTTATTTATCTTACTGATTAATGCAACAAATAAATGCACTAAATTTCTGACATCACAATCACCACTTGCACCGCTTCACTGGCGGTATCATCAAACACCAAACCGCAGTAAATCGGCACATCATCATTGGGTTTGAGCGACTCTTTGACCGCTCGCTGGGCGTGCTGATGGTCGTTAATACTTACGTCAGAGCCTGTGATATAGACCAAAATTTTGCCGATTTTGTGATGTGTGGGGCGACATGATAGGGCGATGATGGCTTTTTTGGTGGCGCTGTAGGCTTTGTTGTCGTCATCGGGCGCACCATAACCAATACCTACCGATCCAAACCCTTGAAAATTAAACGCCTTATCCAAACTGTCAAAAGAAATGTTCATTACAGGCGTGGGACTGGCGATGATATTAAGCCCTTGTACCACACGCAAAAGCTCGGCGTTGGATTTGTCCAAAGCGTCTTGAAAGCTGACTTGTCCGTATTTACGAATGATGTCATCACCATAAATGGGGAAAATTGGGCTTTTGCTAGCAATGGCGTGCAAATCTTCGGCAAGTTTGTTTAGGTTTTCTTGGGCGATGGCGCTTTGATGAACCCCTTCAAAACTAAAAGGCACCGCCACCGCAAAACAAACAGACTTTTGTGATGCTTGTATGATTTGCGTGATGATGGATAAAGCCCCTGTGCCCGTGCCGCCGCCCAATCCTGCCACCACAATGACGAGTTCGTGGTTGTTTAATAAAGCATTCAGTTCGTCATAGCATTCTTGTAGGTTTTCTTGCGCCAACGCCAAATCGCCCCCCGAACCAACGCCCCATTTTTTATGACCTAGGGCGATTTTGTGGGGAATGTTTTTGCGGTCAAGGGTGCGAACGTCAGTATCTACGCCCACAAAGGTCAAATTGGGGTTGGGTAAATGCTGCACCATATATTGGACAGCGTTCACTCCTGCACCCCCAATGCCTAGTACAAGGCAACTGACGTGCATGTCATGTAATAAGTCAATCACGGCTACCTACTTAGTTGATGGTTAGGTGGTTTTGGCGGTGCATTCGGTGATGGTGTTGCCGTCCAGTGTGGTCAGTTTGGCGGTGTCTGCATTGATGATGAGCGCCGTGCCTTGACCTTCTTTTGCACCCAGTTCACTGATGGCGTCATCACTGGTAAAGCGCCCTTGGCTTTGTACGTCCGCCAATAAGTCATAAGTGATGTTATCTACGGTCAGTTGGGCTTCGGTTTCGCCTTCGTGTTCATAGACGTTGATGGTAACGGCTTTGTCGCCACATTGGAAAGCTTTACCTGTGGCATGGTCGTGGTCATGACCTGCATGGCTGTCTGCGGGTGGGGCAGTAGGCTCAGCAGGGGCAGGCTGTGTGCTTTGGGTGGTTTCGGGCTTTTTTTCTGGGGTTTGGGTGGTGTCGGTTTTGTCGCCACAAGCGCTAAGAACCATAGCACCAAAGAGACAAACAAATAATAACTTTTTCATAACAATCCTTTTGTAAAACGCATTTGATAATGACAAAGAATTCTAGCACAATAATTTGGTTATATCCATGTTACAAAAAGGGTGGTTTTGGGTGGTTTATGTAACAGATTGTTGGTAAAGGATAGCCTGCATTGACTTTTTTGGCAGTCTGTGAACAAAAATATATAAAATGCTATTTTGTTTAAAATTTAACACAATTAAATACCATTGTAAAGTGTATGTATGTGCTTTTACGATGACTGGCATTTGGGCGGTGCTGTATTGAATTGTTTTATTTTAAGTGTCAATTTAAGCCAGCATATAACAACAAAAAAACCAAATCATGACGATCTGGTTTTTGTTGGTTAAGCTTGGCTTAGACAAGAAGTTTAGACATTAAATCTAAAGTGCATGACATCACCATCTTGAACGATGTAGGTTTTGCCTTCTAAGCGAGATTTGCCCGCTGCGGCTGCGCCTTTTTCGCCACCATATTCTACAAAATCATCAAAGCTTATCACTTCGGCACGAATAAAGCCCCGCTCAAAGTCAGTATGAATGACCCCAGCCGCTTCAGGGGCGGTTGCGCCGACTTTGACTGTCCATGCACGCACTTCTTTGACCCCTGCGGTGAAATAAGTTTGCATATTGAGTAGCTCATAGCCTGCTCGGATCACACGGTCAAGCCCTGCTTCATTCATTCCCATGCCTTCTAAAAATTCTGCCTTTTCTTCTTCATCAAGCTGGGCGATTTCGGCTTCTATTTGGTTGCACAGTGGCACGACGATGGCGTTGTCTGTTTTGGCAAATTCACGCACTTGGTCAAGATAAGGGTTATTTTCAAAGCCATCTTCGGACACGTTGGCGATGTACATCACAGGTTTTAAGGTGATAAGTCCGTAGCTTTTGATGAGTTTTTTCTCGTCATCGTCTAAGTTTGCCATGCGAGCAGGTTTGCCGTCTGCCAAAAATGGCTCAATTTTGTTAAAGACATCTAACATGGCTTTGGCGTCTTTGTCGCCGCCTTTGGCTTTTTTGTTTAGGTTGGTGATGGCTCGTCCCACCGCTTCAAGGTCGGCAAGGGCAAGTTCGGTGTTGATGGTTTCAATGTCGGACAAAGGATTGACACGCCCGTCCACATGAATGACGTTGTCATCATCAAAACAGCGCACCACATGGGCGATGGCGTCGGTTTCACGAATGTTGGCGAGAAATTGGTTGCCCATGCCTTCGCCCTTGCTTGCTCCTGCCACAAGCCCTGCGATGTCCACAAATTCCATGCTGGTGGGAATGACCCGTTCGGGCTTGACAATGCCTGCCAAGGTTTTTAGGCGGGGGTCGGGAACGGGCACAATGCCTGTGTTGGGGTCTTTGGTACAAAAGGGGAAGTTTTCGGCAGCAATGCCTGCTTTGGTCAGTGCGTTAAATAGGGTGGATTTGCCCACATTGGGTAAGCCTACAATGCCACAATTAAAGCCCATAATCGTCTCTTTTAAATGGATAAATTCATCATTATAACAAAAATTTTGTTAATGTTCTAATCCTTGGGCGTACTGATGGCTTGGATTTTTGGGCAAATCAAGACAAATCGCCAAATCAAGACTGGCAGCAAACATCAATCACTCGCCCATGAATGATAAAAAGTTATTTTTCGCCATTGAATTAAAATGTTGTGAAATGTCGCACGCCCTACACCAATGTTACAAAATTGTTATTTTACGCTATTTGGATTGGGGTATAATAACGCCTTTTATGATAAGGGGTAAACATGAATGCGGTATTATTAGCGGTCATGGTCATGGTGGGTTTATCACTTGCTCGTGTCCATGTGGTGCTAAGTTTGGTGATTGGGGCATTGGTCGGGGGATTGATGGCGGGCTTGCCTTTGCTTGACGTGGTCAATGACGCCAAAGAAGTTACCCAAACAGGGGTGCTTAGTCATTTTCAAACGGGCGTAAAAAATGGCGCTCAAATTGCTTTGTCTTATGCCATGCTTGGGGCGTTTGCCATGGCGATTGCTCATTCGGGCGTGCCAAAGGTGTTGGCGGACAAAGTGGTATATAAAGTCAAACACGCCAAAAGCGACTCGGTCAAATGGGGCGTATTTGCGGTGGTGGTGATAGCAGCGTGCCTAAGCCAAAACTTAATCCCCATTCATATTGCGTTTATTTTATTGCTCATTCCGCCGCTGCTTGTGGTGTTCAATCAGCTGAAGGTGGACAGACGGCTGGTGGCGTGTTTATTGACCTTTGGACTGGTTAATACTTATATGTTTGTGCCGTATGGTTTTGGGGACATTTACCTAAATGAAATCATCATGGCAAACGTCCAAAAAGCGGGGCTAAATACCGAAGGCGTGTCCGTGGTCAAGGCGATGGCGATTCCTGCGTTGGGCATGGTGGTGGGTCTGCTTGCGTCGATATTTATCAGTTACCGCAAACCCAGAGTGTACAATAATGAACTGACCATCAAAACCACCGAAAACACCCAAACAACCGAAGTAAGTGCCACAGACGACAAAATCACCTTTAAAGTGGTGGTTGCACTTATGGCGATTGCGGTGGCGTTTGGCATTCAGCTTGCGACATCATCGCTGATTTTGGGGTCGTTGGCGGGCTTTGCGGTGTTTATGGCAACAGGCGTGGTCAAGTGGTCAAAGGCGGACGATGTCTTTAATGACGGCATTAAGATGATGGCGATGATTGGTTTTATCATGATTAGCGCCCAAGGCTTTGCCGAAGTGATGACCGCTACAGGACACATCGATCCGTTGGTGCAGTCGGCGGTGTCAGCGTTTGCCAATAATAAAGCACTTGCGTCTTTTGCCATGCTTATCATTGGGCTGATTGTTACGATGGGTATTGGGTCGTCATTTTCTACCGTGCCCATCATTGCTACCATTTATGTGCCGCTGTGTATGGCGATGGGCTTTAGTCCTTTGGCGACGGTGTCTTTAGTGGCAACGGCAGGCGTGCTTGGGGACGCAGGATCGCCTGCTTCCGACTCAACGCTTGGTCCAACCATGGGGCTTAATGTGGACGGACAGCACGACCACATCAAAGACAGCGTGATTCCTACCTTTATCCATTACAATATTCCGCTGATTATTTTTGGGTGGATTGCGTCTATGGTGCTTTAGCTAATGGGTAGCATTTAATACAAAGTAAAATCGCTGTCTTTTGATTTTGATGGCGATTTTATTTTTTGGGTGATTGGTTAAAACGATAGATGTTTTTTTCAGTGATTAATAAATCCACTTTTTTATCCCAAGAATTGACCGTCAAATACTCAACCACTTGAAAATCATAACAATATCCCACCTTGAGCACTTTAGGAGCGTGAGCGAAGGTACGATCATAAAATCCGCCACCCATACCCATGCGATTGCCTTGTTTATCAACCGCCACCAGCGGGCAAATTATCATGTCTAATTTATCGGCGCTAAGATGGGGTTTGGTCAAAGGTTCAAACATACCTAGACGGTGTTTTTTTAGGGGGGTTTTGTGCATTTGTGCGCAGATGGGTGCAAACGTCAAAGCTTTGCCAGTACGGGTGATGGGTAAAAAAACCTGATAGCCATGCCGCAAACAAAAAGCAATTAAAGGTGCGGTAGGTAGCTCGCCAAAACCGTCCAAATAAAGACCAATTTTGGCGTTTTTGGGCAGTAGGGCGTGTAATTTGTGCAAATGACGACTTGCCAAAAACGCACGATGATGGCGATCTTTGGTAGATAAGGCAAGGCGCTGTTTGCGTAGGGTGCGGCGTAAAAGATGAGTCATGACTATTTTTGATGATAAGATGGCATACTTTACAGTAATTGGGGTTATTGGGGTGGTGTTTATGATTTAGAGCATATCAATGAAAACCGATTGAATATTAGGGACAATTTCATATAAATTATCAGTATGCCCGAAAAATTACCCAGTTGTAAATGCTTTTTTTGGCTGTTTTGGCGAGTGTGGATTAAAATGAACGCATAAAAAAAGATTGAGTTTTTAGGCTCAATCTTTTTTGTTTCTGTGATGGCTTAGAATTTCCACTTAAAGGTCAAAGTACCGCCGTGATGTTCGGTATTTTTGCTAAATTCACCGTGGTATTGCCCAGAAATTTCAGTATTCATGGTTGGCTGCATACGCAGTCCTAGACCAACAGACCCTGAATATTTGTCTTTTTCTTGCGTGCTTTGCGTAAAGACAATGTTTGGTGAGCCGTTAAATGAAGTACTGATACTGTTGCTGCCACCTTGCTCGGCATGGGCTGCCAAATTACCAATCAATTGTACACGCTCGCTTAAAGGTTGGGCAAAGTGCATACCAACGCTTGTGCGCAAGATGTCTTCGCTGTTTTTGGCAACAGTAACACCAAACGCATTGACCGCCACATCACTTGAAGTTTCACTATAAGCGTCATTGGAGACATGAGTGTAACTTAACTGAGTGTAAGGCGTGATGTGTTTATTGGCAGAACCGATACGATAATCAATGCCGATACCCATTTGCGTGATGTTTGAATCATAATCGGCGGTTAATTGACCGTTGACCACGCTAGAGACATTAATATCACGTTTGGTTTTGACGTTGGCACGACCATAACCCACAAAGCCATTAACATAGGTTTGGTCATTGACGGTGTAGTCTGCATAAACAAATCCTTGAGTCAAGTCGGTTTGTAGGTTTTGTTGGTTGGTTGTGCCTGTGCTGTCAATGTCGCTATCAGAATAGCCAAGCGCCGCCCCAATGCGTAAATTATCGCTAATCAAGCCATCAGCGCCCACAACCAAGCCATAAGAGCTACCATCATACCCTGCCAAATCAGTGCTTTGGTCGGCTTGATGTTTTTTGCCTGTGGCTTGTAACCAGACTTGATTACTCAAATCTTGACTGCGTTTAAACAAAGAATAATCTCCGCCACTATCAGACCCTTGGGTGATGTCGCCACGGTTTTGGAAAATGCGATTGGTAACTGCATTGGTGGTCTGATTATGTTGCTCTTGCAAAATCTGTGGTGCTTGTGCATGAATGTCAGGCTGTAAGCCATAAGCAATCTCTGCTTGCTTATCCACGTCATTTTCGGTGGCAGGAATGATGATATTATTTAAAATGACCGCCAATTTTCCATCTGAATTACTGATGTTGTCCAAAGCTTGAGCAATCGGTAGGGCTGCAGGGCGATGTTTATGCTTAACAGCATCAACAAAGGCTGTATTGCCAGTAGGTACGACTGGGTTTGTTGGCTCTGTCGGTGTCGTTGGGTTGGTCGGTTCCGTTGGCGTAGTTGGATTAGTCGGCTCAACAGGATTTGTAGGTTCAACAGGTGTTACTGGTTCTGTTGGTGTTACAGGGTTTGTAGGTTCAACAGGGTTTGTAGGTTCTGTTGGCGTAGTCGGATTGGTTGGCTCTGTTGGTGTTGTTGGGTTTGTAGGTTCAACAGGATTTGTAGGTTCTGTCGGCGTAGTCGGCGCATTTGCCTTAGCCACCAAATGTACAGCATTGCCATCATATTGTGGATTGATGGATGTGGTAATGGCTTTGCCTGTGTTATCCACAACATCAAAATGACCAAATTCGCCAGTGCGACTACCTGTTGTAATAACATTTTGCCATTGGGTTGAATTGGTGCTGATTAATTGACGAACCAAGTCAGAAGCCTGAACAGATAAATGACCTTGAGTAAAATCTGCCTTGCCAGAAATATTTAGGCGACCATAAGTGGTTTGATTTTCTAAACGTACACGGATTTCATCATCTGATTGCATGATAAAATCACCTGTATGTTGTTTGGTGTTTGTGCCTACATCAACAATACCGATTTTATTTGGCGTAGTCGGCGCATTTGCCTTAGCCACCAAATGTACAGCATTATTGCCATATTCTGTACTTAAATGTGTGGCAATGGCTTTGCCTGTGTTGTCAAAGACTTTCAGTCCAGTAAATTGACCTGTTAAAGTACCTGCTTTGACCACATCTTGCCATTTTGCAGTTGGGTTATCTTGAGTGATAAGCTGTTTAACCAAATTTGATGCAGACACGGCAAGTCCACCTTTGGCAATGTTTAGATTGCCTGTGGTATTTAATCGGCTGTAGTTATTTTGATCTTCAATGTCAAGATGTAGGGTTTGTCCAGTTTTCATGGCATAGTCGCCATCAATGTTCAATGTACCATCACCAACCACAATGTCGCCATTTAGATCTCTAATGCTTAAACCTGAGACAGTCAAAGTGCCTGCGCCTGTTTTATTAAAGCCGCCACGGGTGGTTGTGGGGTTGTATGTGCCGGCATCTCCACCAATGATAGCGCTTGAAGCAATTTGGACATCATTTCCATTGGTATTGAATACCACACCATCGGTAGCAACATTGATTTTGTCAATACCGCCCCTAAAGTTTTCAAATAAGGTGGTATTTTGTTTGGCAGTGATTTTACCGCCACTAATATAAACGCTAGATTTGCCGAAATTATCACCAAATGCATTAACGCCACGAGCCAAACGATTGGCAGCAACTTCTGCACCTGATAAGATACTTAAATGGGCGTTAATACCATCACTGAATGTTTGGACAGCTTCTCGTCCATTATTGCCAATATGAATGATGTCAGCGTCCAGTTTTGCTTTATCAGTTAAATTGATCTCTCCATAACCTTCACGACCAAGCTCCACATAACGTGCGTTGATTTTGCTACCTAAGCCACTGGCATTAAGTCTGCCTTCGCTAAAGAGAGTATGTTGTACGCCTGAATTGTCGGTAACTTGTTCTTCATCTTCGCCCAGTTTTAATGTATCTGTGGTTAATGTACCGCCATTAATGTTGAGTGTGGCTTTGCCTGTTTCACCAATGATGACACGTTCTGTGGCATTTAGGGTTGAACCGTTGTTTAATGAAACGCTGTTATTGACATTGCCAGTAACATTGTCTGGATTAGCCATCCATAAGTGTGGGGTAGTGATATGACTATTGTCTGCGATGATAGTGCCTTGACCATTAAGACCAACTTGAATGCCATCTTTGACAGTTAAGTTACTGTTGGTTAAATTCATGGTTCCTTGGCTGTTTGTCCAATCGCCAAGAAGCAGACTATCTTTAATATCTACAGTAGCATTATTAGTGGCGTTTAAGGTTGCACTGCCTTTATGACCAACAACGACAGCGTGTGGGATACGCTCTTCTTCAGTTGTACCATCAGGTAGGTTTTCAGTTTTTGTGTCATAACCAAAAGATGTGTGTGAAAGTTTGGCGTTATTGACAGTAACTGTGGTGCTTTTATCTGCATTTGAATTGATGACCACATAAGGCTTATTATAGGTTTTATCACTACTGATGGTGGTGTTGGTATTAATAAAATCGGTGTTGGTGGTGTTGAAGTTAAGGAAACCTTCTTCGGCATTTGCCATGACAGGGCTACCAGCCACAGCAACAGCCACGACAGCGGCTTTTACCGCTTTGTTGGAAGTTTTGCCACGAGCTTTGGCGATTTCTGACACACATTGCCACACACCCAAACTATGATTAAAAATCACACGATAAACATGATTCATAACAGTCGTCCTTTAAAGTTAAGAAAATACGTTGTCCAAATAAAGTAATGACAACATAAGCTACTAATATACACGAAAGTTATTGATAAAAAAATACACACATTTATATAAAAAATACAAAAAAATATAAAAAACATAAGTTTACTCAAATCTTCAAATTGTATTATTTTTGTAAACGTATCATGTCGATTTCGTAACAGATTGATATATTGTGATTTTCCTTTTTAAATAAGAAATCATTGCATTTGTCATAAAAAACAAACACAAAACACAAGCTTGGTGGTCTTTGCCATCATGTTCAAGCGACACAAAAACTGCTATAATAGCAAGATTTATTTTTACCTTGAGAAGCAAGCTTATGACACTTTCTTTGACCGCCATCGCAGGGCAGCCCCTTTTTACTTCTTTTCAAACTCAAAAACTTATCAATGATCTTAATAGCAAAGCCAATTTAGCCGTATCTGCCATTGACAATCAGCAAGTTTATATTTTCCCCAATGCCTTGACTGCTGATGAAGAAACCAAAGCCCTAGGACTGCTTAACCAACATCAAAAGCTGTCCCTTATCCAAGCAAATGAAGGTCAAATTCAAGTCATTGTCTCTCCCCGTTTTGGCACCATCAGTCCGTGGTCGTCCAAAGCCACCGACATTTTTAATAATGCAGGACTGCCGATTAGCCGAGTAGAGCGTGTGGTGGTGTTTACATTGACGGGCGAAAATCTACCCAACCCCTTACCAAAAATCGCCGAAAATCTACTGCACGACCGCATGACCCAAAGTTTGGTCTATGAGCTTTCGGCGGTGGGAGCGCTGTTTGTGAACGAAAATCCTGCGTCTTTACACTATGTGGACATTTTGGGTGAAGGCAAACAGGCGCTGGAGCGTGCCAACCGTGAAAGTGGCTTTGCGCTGTCGGGCGAAGACATTGATTATTTGGTAGAAAATTATCAAAATTTGGGCAGAAATCCCACCGATGTGGAACTGATGATGTTTGCTCAAGCCAACAGCGAGCATTGCCGTCATAAGATTTTTAATGCCCAGTGGAC
>JBHAZZ010000112.1:0-12222 GCA_041781275.1 Moraxella sp. | reverse complement strand
TGTTGCCATTTTTCTTGCCGTCTGGTTTTGTCCGCCACCTGCCCCACCAGTTGCCCACACGCTGCGTCAATGTCATCGCCCCGAGTTTGGCGCACCGTACACACAAAGCCCGCTTGGTTTAACAAATTGCTAAACGCATGAATGCGATTATTGCTAGAGCGCTGATACGGAGCGTGCGGAAACGGATTAAAGGGAATCAGATTGACTTTACTGGGTAAATCTTTGAGCAGTTCAATCAACTGTTTTGCGTGTTCATCGCTGTCATTGACCCCAGCAAGCATCACATATTCAATGGTAACGTGTTTTTTGTGGCGGGGATTTTCGTCATAGACATAGGCTTTGGCGGCTTTGATGAGTTCGGCAAGCGGATATTTTTTGTTAATGGGCACAAGCTCATTACGCAGCTCATCATTGGGGGCGTGCAGGCTGATTGCCAGTGCCACATCGATGTCTTTTGCCAAATCATACATCTTTGGCACAATGCCTGATGTGGACAGCGTAACACGGCGTTTGGACAGCCCAAAAGCATTGTCATCAAGCATTAAAGACATACTGGCAACCACTGGTTCATAATTCAGCAGCGGCTCGCCCATGCCCATCATCACCACGTTGGTAACACGGTTTTCACGCTCGGCAACAGGCACGTTTTGCATATAAGACTGATTGGCGACCCACAGCTGTCCGATGATTTCACTGGCGGTCAAGTCCCGCTCAAAGCCTTGTTTGCCCGTACTACAAAACGAGCAGTCTAGCGCACAGCCCACCTGACTTGAAATGCACAAGGTCTTACGCCCGTATTCTTTGCTGTCTTCGGCAGGAATCAGCACCGTTTCTACAAGCGATCCGCCTGCCACTTCAAACACCCATTTACGAGTGCCATCTTCGCTAAACTGTTTAAATTTGACCGTAGGCGGCGTGATGTGAGCGACCGTTTGCAGCTTTTCTTGTAATTTTTTGGATAAATTACTCATCTGCGCAAAGTCAGTTACGCCATACTGATAAATCCACTTCATCACCTGCGTGGCACGAAAGCTTTTTTCGCCCAAGGTGGCAAAAAAGGCAACAAGCTCGTCTTTGGACAGCCCAAGCAGATTGACCTTTTGATCTAGGTCAGACATAAGGTTTGGGCTAGGTTCAAAGATCACAGGGATTTTTTGACTCATACGGCATTTTTGACAATAAAAATAAACACGTCATTATACTAAACTTTTTAACAAAAGTCATAAATCACTCATAAGCATTTTAATTTTAAAACAGTTAAGTTAGCTTTGTGTAAGTTTGAAAAAATTTAGCAATAAAAAATGACCACCCTAAGGCAGTCATTTTTGATCATGCTAATTTGCTTAAAATCTGATTAGCGAGTGCGTGGGCAGATTTCGCTGTCAGCAAAGAAATAAGCGATTTCACGAGCGGCTGATGTGGTGCTGTCAGAACCGTGAGCGGCGTTTTCGTCAATGCTGGTTGCAAAGTCAGCACGAATGGTGCCAGCAGCAGCTTCTTTTGGGTTGGTTGCACCCAAGATTTCACGATGAGCAAGTACCGCATTTTCGCCTTCTAGCACAGACACCACCACAGGGCCTGAAGTCATGAACGCCACCAAATCTGCAAAAAAGCCACGCTCTTTATGCTCGGCATAAAAACCTTCAGCTTCTTCTTTGGAAAGGTGCTTCATTTTGGTGGCGATGATTTTTAGGCCATTTTTTTCAAAACGGGCAAAAATTTCACCGATATGGTTACCGCCAACAGCATCAGGCTTAACGATAGAAAGGGTACGCTCAAGAGCCATAAAGTTTCCTTAAGTTAGAACAAAGATGGAAAAAACCGTATAATTATAGCAATTTTTTATCCGTTAGGGAATTACTCTATGAATAAATTCTATTTATTGGTAATTTTGGGGGGTTTGACCGCCTGCACCCCAGACAGCCCCACCACAAAACCTGCCGATACCACCACAACTTCCCCTTGTCAAGTCATCAATAAAGACGGACAACATCTTTATAGCGTCTGTTCATTTAGTAACGCCCATCTACAAAATCATCTGACACTGGCATGGAAAAACCCAAATACCGACAAACCCTTTTATCAATTTGTACCACTGGTCAAACAGCTAAACACCCAAAACAAAACGCTCACCTTTGCCATGAATGCAGGTATGTATGATGAAAACTTTGCGCCCATTGGGGCAACCGTCATTGATGGCAAAGAAATCAAATCGCTCAATCAAAAAGACGGTCAAGGCAATTTTCACTTAATGCCCAACGGAGTGTTTTGGGGTGATGGCAGTGGCATTTATATAGACACCACGCCCAATTTTGCCCAAAAATCCCAAAAAACAACCGTCAAATTTGCCACACAATCAGGGCCCATGTTGGTGATTGATGGCGACATACACCCCAAATTTGACCCCAACAGCACTTCAATAAAAATGCGTAATGGCGTAGGCACTGACTGCCAAGACGAACAAGTACATTTTGTCATCAGTGGCAAGCCCATGACCTTTTATGAGTTTGCCCAGATTTTCAAACAAGATTTGGCGTGTCAAAATGCTTTATTTTTGGACGGCGGTGTGGCTTCGGCATTGTACGCCCCAAGCATTAACCGTTTTGACAAACACAGCATGGGTGTGATGATTGCAGTCAGCACGCCCCAATAAAGGAGACTGATATGCTTAACGTACTGTTGGCGGTGTTGGCACTGGTGTTTATGTGGCTGTTATTTAAACTCTTAATGAGCAATAAACCTTCCAAAGATGGTGCTGACGTTGATACTGATGGCTTTGGGGGATTTTGGGGCGGCGGCTCCGATGGCGGTGGGGGTGATGGCGGCTGCGGCGGCGGGAGCGACTAAACAAATACCCAAAAACAACATAAGGCACTTAAAAAAGCGCCTTACGATACTCACTGACACACCTTACTTTTGGACTTGCGCCACCGCTGAAGGTGATGTGTCCACAAGTTTGCTATTGGCATTTTGGGCATCAAACATCAAGGTCGCCGCTTCCAAAACATAGATTTCATCTTCGGGAAGTTTGGGGCGTTCGTTTTCTTTCATCAAACTGCGCTCTTCTGACATGGCGTCAAGGCTTGCTTGATATGTCGTCCAACTGGTGTAAGGCGTTTGCCCTGTCGCCATACGTCTGGCGTTTTCTGCGGTCAGCATACGTTTTTCTACGCTGTTTGCTTTGGCACGACGTTTGTCAATATTGACATCTACGGGCTTTTTGTCGTCTTCGGACGCACGAATGACGTTCAGCTCGCTTAGGTATTTAAATTGGGGATTGCTTTGCTGACGGGCTTTGGATTCGGCAGACAGCTTGTCAATCAGTGTTTTGGAATATTTGCCTTCGGGGGTAAATGGGGTGGTTTTGATAGTGTCCCACGCCAAAGGATTTTTGTATTCACGTTCGCCAAATTCCATGCCTTCATAGATATTGACCAGTTCAATGTCAGGCTCTACCCCTTTGTTTTGGGTGCTGCCGCCCGTTACACGATAAAATTTACGCTGCGTCAATGTTACCGAACCCAAGGCAACATCATCACGCTGTACTTGCGCCGAGCCCTTGCCTGTGGTCGTGCTACCAATGACCAATCCACGTCCATAATCTTGAATGGCGGCGGCAAAAATCTCAGACGCAGACGCTGAACCTAAATTAATCAGCACCGACATCTCGCCTGCGTATAACTGCTTGCCATCATCACGATCTTCATAAACTTGGACGTTGCCTTGGTTGTCTCTGATTTGCACCAAAGGACCTTTTTTGATGAACAGCCCAAGCATTTTGGCAACTTCATCTAATGAGCCACCAGGGTTGTTGCGCAAATCCACCACCAAGCCATCGATGTTTTGTTCGTTCAGCGCTTTTAGGGCTTTTTCTACGTCGGTGCTGACGCTGCGATAATCGCTTTCTCCGTTGCGACGAGCCTTAAAGTTTAGGTAAAAACTTGGAATTTCTAGCACGCCCACTTTTTTGACCGTGTCTTGATACGGCACATCGATCACCCGATGGTGTACGCCTGATTCTTCTTGTTCAATGACATCACGCACGATCACCACATTACGGGCTGAACTGTCTGGCGTGTTGGGCTGTTTGACTTTGTTGGTTACGCTGGTCCCCCTTGCCCCACGAATCACCGAAACAATCTCATGCACCGACCAGCCCACCACATCAACCATCGGCTGACCTTCTTGTGCCACACCGATGATCAGATCGTTGGCACGCACCTGTCCTGTTTTGGCGGCAGGCCCACCGTCCACCAAGCTGACAATGCGGGTGTAGTCAGGGTTTTTGCGATCGGGACGAATGGAAACCCCAATGCCTTCTAATTGCAAATTGGACTGAATTTGCATTTCGTTGGCTTGTACAGGGGCAAAATAATTGCTGTGCGGATCGTAGGTCATCATCGCCGTATTTAAGATGGTTTCCATGATCTCATCGTTTTTGATGCGAGATAATTGGGCTTCTTGACGGCTTAGGCGATTTAATAAAATTTCTCTGGGCGTACGCTCATCGCCACGCACCAAATCTTGACCACGGGACAGCTCAGGATTGTCCAAAAACGCCTTGTCTTTGGCTTTGTCTTCTTCTTGACCCAAAGTAATCCCAATCAGTGCATAAGTGATTTGGTTATGCCAATGTGCAAGCTGCTCTTCTTTGTTTTTGAAACGGGGCGCTTCTTCACGATCAAGCACGATGGTGTTGTCCGTACGCAAATCCACGTCTTTGCTTAAAAAAGTTTTGGCGGTGTCATAATATTCATTGGATCGGGTACGATAACGCTCATAAATCTCAATCCCTGCGGACAAATCGCCACGCTTTAGACGATCGGCAAAATTATCGGCGTATTTTTCATTGAATTCGTCCACGTCCGATTGTAAAAATAACGTGCGACTGGGATCTAACGCATCGTAATACATGGATAGGATTTTTGCCCCTGTTTGGCGATCCAAAGGCTTATCCAAATAGTGCATACGATCTAAAAATAACGCCACTTGACGAGTGGTTACTTTTTGTTCGGTATTGGGTTCAAAACCAACTCGCTCACTGGCCGTAGCGATACTGACGTAGCTTTGGGCAAAAACCAATCCCACCACCGCTGTGGCAACACCCGACAAAAAAAACTGGGGTTTTAGCATAATTATAATCTCATCAAATACATAGAAAAGTAGCCTATCTTATCACATTGACCCAGACTGGCGTATATTTTTGTTTAGCAATTTTCGTACCAACTGGTCAATTTTTCACAAAAACATGGCATAATACCGCTTTTACAATCAGTTTTAAAGGTGTATTTTATGGCAACTGGTATCATCATGGCGGACGTGGATGGCAAAACATTGACCCCAGACGACGAAATTTTTTTACAACAAAAAGCTTTGGGCGGTATCATCTTATTTGGTCGCAATGTAGAAAGCCCAGAGCAAGTGCGAAGACTGACCGACCACATACGCCAAATTCGCCCTGACATATACATCGCTGTCGATCAAGAAGGTGGGCGAGTGGCTCGTTTTCGTCAAGGGTTTTCGCCGCTGCCTGCCATGGGTAAGCTTGGTAAGCTGTATGACAGCGACCCTGCGGCTGCTTTGTCTTTGGCTTATGATACGGGCTATTTGATGGCGTGTGAAGTGTTGGCGGTGGGGGTGGATTTTAGTTTTGCACCCGTGCTGGACATCGATGGCTGTAGCCTTGTGATTGGCGATCGGGCGTTTCATCAAAACACGGACATCATCTGTGCTTTGTCTGCTCGTTTTATGGACGGCATGAAAGACGCAGGCATGGCAACAACGGGCAAACATTTCCCCGGTCATGGCTCTATCGCTCCCGATTCGCACGTCTGTGATGCCATTGATGAACGCTGTTTTGACGAAATTTGGGCAAATGATACGACAACTTTTGTAAAAAATTTGTCCAAATTGGACGCTTTAATGCCCGCCCATGTCATTTTTAGTCAGGTTGATGACAAGCCTGCGGGGTTTTCACGCATTTGGCTACAAGACATCGTCAGAAATAAACTGGGTTTTGATGGCGTACTGTTTAGTGATGACTTATCCATGAAAGCCGCTCATGTGGCAGGTGGGGCTGATATGCGGGTCAAATCTGCCATAGAAGCTGGCTGTGATATGGCTTTGGTGTGTAACAGTCGCAGTGACGCACAGCTTGCCATTGATTTTGCCAGTGGCATGGCAGAGCGTCCACTGCACCGCTTTAGCCGCATGAAAGGCAACATTCCTACATGGCAAGGCGATTTGGATAGCACCTGTCAAGCCGCCTTTGACCACTGGCAAAGCGCCAAACACAATGTAGAACAGGCGTTTTTTGCCAGCGAACAAAAACCCGACGACAAAGACCCCACGTGTTATCAGCTTTAAGGCGTTTTGATGTTTGGCATTACCGATATTGTCGCCTATTTGCTTGGGGCGCTACTCATCATTTTATTGCCCGGACCCAATAGCCTTTACTGTCTGTCGGTATCGGCAAGTCAAGGCAAACGTGCTGGACTTTGGGCGATGGCAGGCATTTTGGTGGGGGATACCTTACTAATTCTTGCCACCGTGCTTGGCGTGGGGACACTGCTCAAACTGTACCCCAGTGTCTTTTTGGTCATCAAACTGATAGGCGGCGGTTATTTGGCATATTTGGGCGATCGCTTGCTATTTGGGGCGTGGACGACTTTCAAAAATCGCCACCTACTCCAAGGCAAACCCCTAAAACTGTCCGCCCACGCCACACAAAATTATTTTTATCGTTCCTTGTCTCTTAGTTTGACTAATCCCAAAGCGATTTTGTTTTTCTTGTCGTTTTTTGTAGGCTTTGTTGATCCAACTTATGCTTATCCTTTGTTGTCGTTTTTTATTTTGGCGGTGATTTTACAGTTTATCAGCTTTATATATTTGATGCTACTGGTATTTAGTGGGCAAACGTTGGCGTATCAATTTGGGGGCAAGCCGTGGCTGATGATTATTGGCATGACGATTGTGGGCGTGCTGTTTGTGGGGTTTGGGGTGAATTTGTGGACAAGTCAGCTTTGACTATTTTTATCATCATGCTCTATATTTTGATGACTGCCCCACCCATTTTGATAATTTCTTATTTTGACACCGCTGATATAGTACCGTTTTATAAATATTATCCCTTGAGATACTGTTGGTTTATAATATGGGTGCGCTTAGCAAGTCAATTTATGAGAAAAGCAAAAAAGCTTAGCTTCGTGCATTGAATTTTGATTTGTTAATTTTTATAAATTTAGCTTAGCCACCCATCATATTAGTTCACAAATGCTTTATGAAAAAATATTTATTTTGCCTATTCATGGGCTTGATGTCTATCACAGCAAACGCCAATGACGATGAATTAAACTGCGTCAAACCCCCCGTAACAGACAGATATGATTATGTGGGCTGTCTTAATCGCCAAGGCTTAGCTTTGGTTGGTGGTGTCATAAAAACACCCCTTATGGATTTACCTAACCCTTTGGGTATTGTGGATAGATTTGGCAATGTTATTTTAGATACCCAATATTATGACATTCAATTCCCCCATGATTGGAAAACTGCTTATGAAGGCGATGAACTTTCTGATTTACCCATCTTGGTAACCAAAAGAGACTTAAATAACAATCCCATATTTGGCAACTTGGGTGTTCAAGAAGAATATGGGTTAGTCAATAAAACAGGAAAATTCATTGTACCATTAAATACTTATCACTTGATTAGTACTACTTTTGATGATGATATATTTATTGTCAGTAACAATGATAAATGGGGATTTATTGATGCAACAGGAAAAGAAATTATCCCACTCATCTATGATTATGCTTCGTCATTTAAAGATGGCTTTGGCGTTGTATCATTCAATGGCAACTTTAGTGTGATTGACCGCAATAACAACACAGTCATTCCTTTTGAATTTTGTGATATTGAAGTTTTATCCAATCAACTAATCGCCGTACAAAAAACAAAAGAAGGAAAATACGCCCTAATGAATAATAAAGGGAAACCATTAAGCGATTTTAGTTATGATTTTATTCATTCTTTATATTATGGTAATACTTTTTCTGTCAAAAGAAATGGGCTTTATGGCATTATAGATAATACAGGAAAAATTATTGTTCCAATTAATTATGAAGCCATTGATGTCAATCTTGACTTATCATTTGAAACAAGAAAAGTGCATTTTAATGTTACCATTGACAATAAAGAGCAAATTATTGGCACACAATTACCCATTTTTCCTGATTAATGCACCAAAAAAGCCAACCTGCATTCACAGATCGGCTTTTTGTCAAGGCACTTAATTTAGTCCCCCTGATACCCCTTGAGTTTCAAACGGGCTGCGTGCAATAGTGGCTCGGTATAACCAGATGGCTGAGTCGCCCCTTTAAAGATTAAATCAGACGCTGCTTTAAACGCAATGCTACCTTCAAAGTCGGCTGACATTGGGCGATAGTCGGGATCGTTTGCGTTTTGTTCGTCCACGACTTTTGCCATGCGTTTTAGCACATCTTGTACTTGCTCGGCAGTTACAATGCCATGACGAAGCCAGTTAGCAACGTGCTGGCTTGAGATACGCAAGGTCGCACGGTCTTCCATCAAACCCACGTTATTGATGTCAGGCACTTTTGAGCAGCCCACACCTAAATCTACCCAACGCACCACATAACCTAGGATACCTTGGCAGTTGTTTTCCAGTTCACGCACTTTTTCTTCTTCGCTCCAGTCGGTATTTGGGGCAAGCGGCAAAGTCAAAAGCTTATCAAGGTCAGGCGCTGGCACACTGCGCAATGCGTCTTGGCGCTCTAGCACGCTACATTTGTGATAGTGCATGGCATGAATGACTGCGCCCGATGGACTAGGTACCCATGCACAGCTTGCGCCTGCTTGTGGGTGTTCAATCTTGGTGCGGTACATTTCGGCAAGCTCATCGGGTTTTGGCCACATACCTTTACCAATTTGCGCCTTACCACGCAAGCCCGCTTGCAAACCAATCGCCACGTTACGCTCTTCATACGCCCCAAACCACGTTTGTGCTTTGATTTCGCCTTTTTTGACGAACGCCCCCGCTTCCATGGCAGTATGAATTTCATCACCCGTTCTGTCCATAAAGCCTGTGTTAATAAAGATGGTACGGTCTTTGGCTTTTTCAATACAGTTTTTTAGGTTGGCAGACGTTCTGCGCTCTTCGTCCATGATACCGACTTTTAGGCATTTGTCAGGCAAGCCAATGGCTTTTTCGGCACGCTCAAACAGCTCCACCGCAAACGCCACTTCTTCTGAGCCGTGCATTTTGGGCTTAACAATGTACATAGAGCCTGTGCGAGAGTTACGCAAGCTGTTTTCGCCACGAATGTCAATGGCGGTCAGCATGGGCGTAATCAGTGCGTCCATAATGCCTTCAAAAATCTCTTCGCCGTTTACCAAAATGGCAGGGTTGGTCATCAAATGACCCACGTTGCGCAGTAGCATGACTGAACGCCCGTGCAGGGTTTGGGTTTGTCCATTTAGGTCGGTGTAAGTGCGGTCAGCATTTAAAGCACGGGTGATGGTTTTGCCGTTTTTCTCCAAAGTTTCGGTCAAATCGCCCTTCATCAGCCCAAGCCAGTTGCGATAGCCTTCCACTTTTTCTTCAGCGTCCACGGCAGCGACCGAATCTTCCAAGTCTTGAATGGTGGTTACGGCAGCTTCCAAAATCACATCTTTTACCCCTGCCTTGTCGGATTGACCGATGGGGCTGTTTGCGTCAATGGCGATGATGGCGTGCAAGCCGTTGTTTTTTAGGATAATTTCTGTCGGTGCGTCTGCTTGTCCGTTAAAGCCTGCAAGTTGCTCTGACTTTTGTAAAGTGGTGGTTTTTTCGCCAAGTGTTGCCACCAGTTTACCATCAGCCACCGCATAAGCGGTTACGTCAGCGTGTGAGCCGTCTGCCAAGGGGAAAGTTTCATCAAGGAAATTTTTAGCAAATTCAATGACTTTTGCACCACGCACAGGATTGTAGCCTTTGCCTTTTTCTGCGCCATCGGTTTCGGCAATCACATCAAAGCCGTACAAAGCGTCATACAAAGAACCCCAACGAGCGTTGGCGGCGTTTAGGCAGTAGCGGGCATTACGCACAGGTACAACAAGCTGCGCCCCTGCGATGGTGGCGATTTCGTCATCTACGTTGGCTGTGGTGATTTCAAAATCAGCCACTTCAGGCTCAAGATAACCGATGTCGCTTAAAAAGGCTTTATAAGCACCCAATTCATAGGCGTTATTTTTGTGCCAATCGTCAATTTTGGCTTGGAACTCATCACGCTTGGCAAGTAAGGCTTTGTTTTTTGGGCTTAAATCTAGCACCACTTGCTCAAAATTTTTCCAATAAGTATCGCTGTCAATCTTAGCAAGGGGCAAGGCTTCATTTTCAATAAAATCAAACAAAATCTTGTCAATCGCCAAACTGCCTTTGTTAATACGCTGTGTTGCCATAGTTACTGTCCTTAATTATCCATGTATTAAACAAAAAACGGCGTTTCAACATTTTGTCAAAACACCGTTTAATTGCCTTTTAAACAAAGGAAAACCAAGTGGGTAAATGCTAATACAAGGAAAACGAGCGAAATTGCACAAGTAGCACTACGAGCGAGTTTGACAAAGTAGTAGCGTTACCCACGACGGTTTTTAGCCGCCAAATTGGTTCATGGTGTTCTTACTGGCATCGCCTGCTTTTAGGGCATTCTCACCAGAGAAGATTTCTTTGTGGTCGTCGCCGATGTCAGAACCTGCCATGGCTTGGTGCTTGACGCAAGCGATACCGCCACGGATTTCTTTACGTTGTACGCCTGCCACATACGCCAGCATGCCTTCATCACCGAAGTAACCTTTGGCAAGTTCGTGGGTAGAAAGGGCAGCAGTATGGTAAGTTGGCAAGGTGATTAGGTGGTGGAATACACCTGCTTCACGAGCTGCGTCCGCTTGGAAAGTACGGATTTTTTCGTCTGCGTCATTGGCAAGCTCAGAGCCATCATATTTGGCGTCCATCAATTTATCACGCTCATAGCCTGATACGTCTTTGCCTTCAGCGACCCAACGGTCATAAGCTTGCTGGCGGAAGTTGATGGTCCAGTTGAAAGATGGTGAGTTGTTGTACACCAATTTTGCGTCTGGCACTTGCTTTTTGATGTCGTTTACAAAGCTTGCAATGCCCGCCACGTCTGGGGTTGGGGTTTCAATCCAAATCATGTCAGCGCCGTTTTGTAAGCTTGTTACACAGTCAAGTACCACACGGTCATGCTGTGTGCCTTCACGGAACTGATACAGACCTGATGGCAAGCGAGTTGGGCGATGTAGTTTGCCATTACGCTTGATTAGGATTTCGTCTTCTTTGGCTTCAGAGATGTCAATTTCGGTGGTTTCTAGGTAGCTGATGTACTTAGAAGCTAGGTCGCCCGGTTCACGGCTGACAGGGATTTTTTGAGTAAGGTCAGCACCTTCAGAGTCGGTACGAGCCACGATCACACCTTCATCTACGCCAAGCTCAAGGAACGCATAACGTACGGCGTTGATTTTGGCTAGGAAATCTTCGTGGGGAACGGTTACTTTACCTGCTTGGTGTCCGCACTGCTTGGCGTCTGATACTTGGTTTTCAATTTGGATTGCGCAAGCACCTGCTTCAATCATTTGTTTGGTCAGTAGGTAGGTCGCTTCTTCGTTACCAAAACCTGCGTCAATGTCTGCAATGATTGGCACAACGTGGGTTTCAAAGTTGTCAATTTGTGCTTCAATTTCTTTGACTTTGGCGCTGTCGCCTGCCGCTTCTGCCTTTTGCATGGCACGGAATAGGTCGTTTAGCTCTTTGGCGTCTGCTTGACGAAGGAAAGTGTAGATTTCTTCAATCAATTTTGGCACGGCGGTTTTTTCGTGCATGGATTGGTCAGGCAGCGGACCAAATTCAGAGCGAAGTGCTGCCACCATCCAACCTGATAGGTAGATGTAGCGTTTGTTGGTGGTGCCAAAGTATTTTTTGTTGGCAATCATTTTTTGTTGGGCGATAAAGCCATGCCAGCAGCCAAGTGATTGGGTGTATTTGCTGTGATCAGCGTCATATTCTGCCATATCACGACGCATGATGGCGGCGGTGTATTTGGCGATGTCAAGACCTGTTTTGAAACGGTTTTGTACAATCATACGAGCGGCATCTTCTGGGCGAATGGCGTCCCAAGTGCCACCCAGTTTGTTTTTTACATTACGAAC
>JBHAZZ010000111.1:0-12593 GCA_041781275.1 Moraxella sp. | reverse complement strand
GTGATGAGCTTTTCATTTGTAAAGACGGTATCAGCCCTGCCAAGCCCTTTAACCCCTAACACCATCTATGCGGTGCGTGTGGGGACTGGCTTTGATTTGTATGTGTCAGACATGACAGGCGGTATTGCCCACAAGCTCAATGCCCCAACATCGGACACGCCCATGGCAAGCGTTGCCGACCTTGATTATTGGCGTGAAATCATGACAAAGTATGTACAGTCAAGGGGGCAAGGATTGGTTAGCAACGGTTATGCACTGATGGAAAATAACACCAATTTTAGCAAGTTTAGTTACGACCCATCAGACGCATACACAGGATTTGGTTGTTTTAAAACCGATGTGTTAAATTTTAACCAAACGATTGATGAGTTCATTGCCATTAATCCTGAAAAAATATACGAATTTTCATTTTATGCCAAGACGTTAAAGACAGGTTCAAACAACCTTTGTTATGCCTTTATTGAATGTTTTGATTTGGATAAACAATCGATCCTACCCCATCACCTTACCCATTTGACATTTAAGGTAACTCAAGATGTTACAAGCACAAGCCCAACACTGCATATACACGATGATGACATTGCAAAGGTAACGGCTTTGTGGAACACCAATAAATCTAGCAGTGCCATTTGTTATCTTAATAATCCAGTGTATAAGTCAAAGACAGGATTTACCTACCCATTTGCCACCTACACAAGAGCCCATTACACCAATGCGGTAAGATTTAGCAATACAACCATTAGTGGTAATGTATGGAGTGGGGTAAATTTTCTTTCTCATACTAATATCAAGGCAGGGGATACCGTCAGTCTTTCTATGAGTGGAGGAAGTTATCTGTACATCTTTACCCAATCTCATGTAAGAAATGGGGCGGTTATTGAAATTAATAAAGAATTGAATAACATGGCAATTCCCGAAACTTGGACGCTTTATCGTGCTAAGTTCATTCCCAATAAAATTTTAAGGGCAGGAACGGCGCTGATTAAGATTGGTTGGTTGCTAAATCGTGGTAGTAGCAAAGACGGTAACATGACTGCCATCTGTGCGGTGGAGTTTAGGGAGGTGTCAGGCTAAGCGGTAAACCTTGGGCGATAGATGGCGAGTACCAGTCGTCACCTACCCCGTCAGACAAACAGGCTGTCATCAGGCTAAGACCCAAGTTGCTTTGCAAAGCGGGAAAATATTAGCACACATTTAAAATTTATGCACGATTTTATGTAATTTTAAGGGCTGATGATGCGATTTTTATACTGCCAATACTGTAACAAAAAGCTGTTACAAGTGGCAAATTTTGACAAACTGGCGATTAAATGCAATCGCTGCAAACATATTAATACGTTTCAAACCTTGGTTGATTGCACAAAAAGCAATACGCAAAGCAATTAACCACCATTTTGAGTGTCGTGAACACCAAGCCAGAGTACCTAGAGTACCAAAACAAAGCAGGTGAACATGACACCCACTCTTTTAAATCCCCATCAAACAGACAATAAACACCCTTTAAAGCGTTATAAAACCGCCCCATTGCCCTTTGTCGGTCAAAAGCGGATGTTTATCACTCATTTTGAGCAGGTCTTAACAGATAATATTGATGATGACGGTCAAGGCTGGACTATTATTGATGTCTTTGGTGGCTCAGGGCTGCTTGCTCATAATGCCAAGCGTCTCTTGCCTTGCGCCACGGTGATTTATAATGATTTTGACGGCTATGCCAACAGGCTTGCTCATATTGATGACATCAATCGGCTACGCAGACAACTGTTTGACATTTTAAAAGATGAGCCACGCTCATTAAGGTTATCGCCAAGTGTTAAAGCCTGCGTGTTAGACATTATTACACGCTTTGATGGTTTTATTGATGTGCAAACTTTGGCAAAGTGGTTGCTATTTAGTGGGCGACAAGTGGGTACTCTTGATGAATTTTTACAAGAAAGCACGCTGTACAATCGCATCAATAAGCAAGACTACGCCCAAGCTGACGATTATTTGGACGGACTTGTGGTAACACAGCTAAGCTTTGAGGCGTTACTTGAGCAGTATAAAGAGAAGTGTAACTGCTTATTACTGCTTGACCCACCTTATGTTTGCACCGCCCAAAATGCCTATAATTTGCATGAGCGAGGGGGTTATTTTGGCATGGCTAAGTTTTTAACTTTAATGAATTTTGTAAGACCGCCTTACATTTTCTTTAGCTCAACACGCTCTGAATTACTTGAGTATATGGCATATCTGAAGCGGTATGAACCAAATACATGGGGGCGGATTGGAGGATTTGAGCGTATTGCTGTCAAAACAGCAGTGAATAAAGGTGCGGTATATGAAGATAATATGTTGGTTAGGTTTTAAAAATTAGTGTCCGCTTGGACACTCTCTTTGCTTGGCTTAAGCAACAAACAGAGCAATACTGTACACATATAGAGAAATAAACCCCAGTTAATCAGGTTATTATCATGAGAATTGCTTTTGTTGAACGCACCAAATATTATTTAATTGCAGAGCTTGACGATTTGATCTGCTCAGTCAGTGGCGAGATTTGGACGGATAGGGTTTTTGATTTTTTGGATATTCAAGTGTCTTGGTCGCAATATCACGACCTGCCAGCAATGAAATATTGGGATTATAAAAAAGCCGAAGAAGTCATCAACAAAATTCAAGCCCTGCCAAACCTTGATGAATTATACCAACAGCAAGTAGATTATCAAGACATGATTGAGCTTGTTGCTTAATTTTTGGCATTTAACTTGTGCTCCAATCCCTGTAGTGTGGGGATTTGAGTTGTATTGTACATTAAATCCCCTTTAAAACCATTTTAAACAGAGTTTATTTAGGTGTTCATTTCGTCTGCCATATTTAGGCTTTGTCTATATTCATTGGCTTCTGCACTCATTGTCCAATGGGTGCGTATGCCACGCTGCTCTAAGTAGGTGCGAATGTCTGCTAAATCAACATAGAAAAATTCCTTACGGTGATTAACCTTGTTGATTGCAAAATCGGCAAAATAGTCATGTAATTCTTTCTCCAAGGCGGGGGCGTTTTCACTAAAAATCATGGCATGAACATCAAAAGAAAATGGCACTGACGCATTACCCAGTTCGTAAATACGATCCATTGGATCAAGTCGTCTTGTCATACCAATTTTATAGACATCTTCGCCAAAACTCCCAATATTACTAATTACATACACATGACCTTGTTTGGTCTGCTGAGCCATTGAGATGGCTCGCTGTTCTTTGCTTTCTGCTTCAGAGAGTTTTTGACTTAACTCTTGCAGCTTGGCTTCATAAAATTGTTTTTGTTCTGCTGTAGCGTGGGAAAGCTCATGACGAGCGGCTTCCATTGCTCTTTGGATTATTTGTTCTTCTTTTTCGGCTTCCTTAATGGCTTTTTCAATTTCTCGTTGGGCAAGTGCTTCTTCACGCATGATAGCACGAATCTCCCGTTGCTCTTCGGCTTCTTTTTCTTTTTGGCGGGTATATTGATAAAATAGCACGCATTCTTGCATTTTTAATTCAACGTAAGCCAAACTAATGCCAATTTCTAGGCTTAACAACTGTTTTTCTAACTGTTCAGCCAATTTTTCAATCTTGCCCATAACAGTTTCAAAATTATTACTATTAATTTTACTAATCAAATAATCACATTCGCTATTGAAGGCGGTGATCAATAACCGACTTTGACCTTTGACCAGTTGCTTGTCATGGGCTGCATTGCCCGTGATTTCTATATCGCTTGGAGCAGTGGCGGCGTTGTTGCTTTTGATAAGTTGTTTTTGCTGTTCTCGGTTTTGTTTTAGGCGTTCTTGGTACACGGCGCTGTTGACTTCACCGTACTTGGGCAAGGGATAAATACCATAACTGACATACTCGCCTAGATCTGAGTATAATGCCAATTCGCTTCTTAATGTTGCCAGCTGATTGTTAATCTCATCAATCTTTTGTTGTTTCTGTGGCAAGGCGGCATAAGCATTTTCAATGTTGGTGCGTTCACTTTGCATTTTTTGTAAATCTTTGGTTTGATTATCCAAGATGTTGAATTCTGACTGTTTAGAAGCAATCGCATATTGCAAACGCACAGTTTTGTCATCTGCTTCTTCTTGGGCTTTTTGATAATTGCTAATACTGAGTTGAGCTTGATGTTTTGCTGTGTCAAGCTGCTGCGAAGTTATCCATAGATCATTTTGGACATTTTTCAGCTTATCTATCCAGCTGTCATGCTCAAGCTGGATATCTTCTAGGCGAGCAATGTGTTGCTGATAACGTCTGTTGGTAAAAAAATAACCCAAAAATATGCCACCAATCAAAGCAACAACCACTAAAACAATAGTTAAGCCATCCATAAAGCACCTTTAAATATTCAACATTTTTTCTTTTAATTGTTGGCGTTCGGCAATCCTTTGAGCCAGCGCTTGTTTGCCTTTTTCTAGCACTGCCTGAAAATGAGCCTTTTCTGCTTGTAAGCGTGATTTTTCAGCTTGCTTATTTTGCCGAATGCGTTCTCGTTCATTTTCTCTTGCTTGCTTCTCTAAGGATCTTTGGCGTGCCAACTGTTCACGCTCCCATGCTTTTTGCCTGCGAATTCGATCAGCGTAAGCCTTTTTATTTTGTCTTTCTTGTTCTCTTTGGATTTTTTGGTAGGTACGGTACACCTTTTTGATGGTGGGTGTGAACTTGGTAGCCATTTTAAGACCTTATTAACAATTTGTTAATATTGTAATATAATTGTTAATAAATTTAAACTTCTGCACTGAACCCTTTCCCTTACCCACACCCCCCAAATCTTTTTACAATAAACCCTATGATACTAATAGGGTTTATTTTATGGCAAATAATCAGTTACACACACAGCTCACCATCTCCGCAGGCGTGGAGGGCATTAATGATATTAACCGCTTGGCAGACGCCATTGAGCAGGCGGGCGGTGATGTCAGCAGTTTGCGCCAAGAAAGCAGTCAGTTACAAAGCACATGGAATGCGTTATCTACCGATGAACAGACACGCCAATTAAACGCTTTATCAAGTCAAGCTGAGCGCCTACGCCAAATCACATCGGCTCGTATGACGCTTGGACTGACAGGCGATGATGAGGTTCGTCAGCAAATTGCTAACGTTACCAATGCTTATAACCAACTGCGTCAAAGTGGCACGCTTAGTCAACAGGAGCTTGCTCGTGCCACACAGCTTCATACACAGCAAGTTGCAGAGCTAGAAGCTAGGCTTGGTCAAGCTCGTCCCACCATGCAAGACATTGCCAGCGAAATGGGCAACATTGTGGCAAGTGCGGGCGGTTTGGCGTATGTTGTTAAAGAAGCCATGAAGTTTGAGACAGCAATGGCAGATGTCAAAAAAGTGGTGGACGGCACGCCAGAGCAAATAGAGGCTCTATCTACCGACATTCAAAAAATGGCAGTAGAAATGGGTATGAGCAGTGAGGCGATGGCTCAAATTACCGCACAAGGCGGACAGCTTGGTGTGGCATTGAAGGATTTGCCACAGTTTACCAAAATGGCAGGTCAAATGGCGGTGGCATTTAACATGACTGCCGAAGAAGCAGGAGACGCTGCCGCAAAAATGGCAAATGTGTGGGGCATTCCTATTGACAAGATTGGGGGGCTTGGCGATGCGATTAACACGCTTGGTAACACCACCGCCGCCAAAGAGCGTGAGATTGTGGACGTGATGAACCGCATTGGCGGTACAGCCAAGAGCTTTGGACTTGCCAAAGAAGAAGCTGCCGCCTTATCTGCTGCTTTTATTAGTCTAGGTAAAACACCCGAAGTGGCAGGGACGGCTATTAATGCACTTTTGACCAAACTATCCACCGCTAATGTGCAATCAGATGACTTTAAAAATGCCCTTGCCCACATTGGTATCTCAGCTGACCAACTTGCCAAAGACATCAATAATAACCCACAAAAGGCGCTGGATAACTTCTTGCAGACACTTGGCACGCTCAGCAAAGAACAGCAATCCATCACAACATTTAAACTCTTTGGTCAAGAGTATGTAGATGACATCAATATTTTAGTGGGCGGTCTTGATACTTATAAAAAAGCACTAAATGAGGTGGCGAACAAGAGCCAAACTGCAGGAGCAATGCAAAAAGAATTTGAAGCTCGTCTAAGCACGACAGGGGCAAACTTAGAACAAGCAAAGGCAAGCGTGGGCGTACTGGCTCAAACCATCGGCACGCACCTTTTGCCCATCATTGCCACGACCTTACAGGTATTTACTGATATCACAGGGGCGGTTACTGACTTTGCCAATACTTACCCGCACCTCACGCAATTTATCACTATTGTTGCCTCTGCTCAAGTAGGCTTAACTGCCATGAGTAGCACCATGCGACTACTTGGTACTACTGGACTGCTGTCGTTTGGGCAAATCGCCACAGGAGCGACAACTGCCACAGGAGCAATCACAGGGGCAACTACTGCCACTGCAGGTCTAAATACCGCTTTATCTGCTGTCGCTAAATCTGCCATTGCTCTAACTGGGTCATTTATGGCAGGTAAGGCTGTTGGCGATTGGGCGTATGAAAATAGTAGTGCCGTGCGAACGGTTGGCGATGAGCTGGGGCGTGTGTTGGCGTATGGTGATGCTATCTTTACAAGCCGTACTTTTGCTGATGTTAATGAGCATTTTAAAACTTCTGCCGACAGTGCCAAAGAACTCGCCAGCCAAACTCAAAACGCCAAGACTGCCACCGATGCACTCACCCAAAGTGCCACTACGAATGTCCAAGCACAGACACAAGCCCACATAGAGCTTGCCAATAACATCAAGATTACCACTGCAGAACTTGAAAGTATGGAGCTTGCCCTTGCTCGTATGGAAGCAAGCGGACAAACAGGCTCAGACGCTCATAAACGGTTGTCTGGTGAGATTGCCAATACCAAAGACAAATTAGAGCTTTTAAACATTGAAGCCAACAAACAAGGCATTGGTGAGCTACTTGAGACCGACTTAGATAAAGCGTCTGAGAGCTTTAAAGCACTTGGACTAGACGCCCAAGAATTTGCCACAGGTATTAGCAGTGATGCTACACAAGCCCTGAACGCTTTTGTTGAAGTTGCACGTCTTGCAGGTAATGACACAGACAAGCTTGCCCGTGCTTATAATGCTGTTAAAGACAAAATTGGGGAGAGTACTGAAGCACAAGAGATGCTCAATTTTAAACTTGCTCAAGCCACCAACGGCAACCAAGCCCTTGCATCTGCCGTACAAGCCACCGCCGCCGCCCAACAAAACGCCAAAAACGCCACCGATGAACAGAAAAAAGCCCTTGACGCTTTGGGTGTGTCCATAGATGCCGCCAATGCCAAAATGAGTACATCAGGGCATAAGATGGCACAAAATTTAAAGGTGGGTTTAACCGCCATTAAAGAGCAAGTTAAAGGCGCAGATGAGTTAAAAGCGTCCGTCGCCACCGCCCTTGATACATCGCTTGCCAGCGCCAAAACAGTGGCAGACTTTAAAGCCATTGAACAAGCCATCAAAGACGCTGGACTGTCGAGCCAAGTCAGTAGCGAACACATGAAAAAGATACAAATAGGTATGACAGATGGCGCAGAAGGTGTCAAAGCCTTAAATGATAAGCTTAAAGAGCAAACAAAAACCCTAACAGACCACGACAGTGCTCTAACCAAAACTGCCACAGCTGCCAAAAACTTTGCCAAAGCCCAACATGATGGCAGTAAATCAAGCAGCGACATGGCAAAGGCAAACCAACAAGCGACAACGGTTGTCAGTCAAAGCGCCAATGGCTTTGCGTCAGGCATTGCCAAGATTGTTGGCGGCATACGCTCACAAATGGCTGCCATGACAAGCATGGGGGCAACGGGCGAACAGCTTAATCAAGTATTTGATAAGTTTGGTAAGATTGCCAGTAGCAGATACAAGGGCATCATGCAGCTTGGGGCATATTTTAAAGAGCTGGACAACTTGACCAAATCGGCGGTAAAGTCTATGGCAGACATGGACGCTGCAGTCGCTGGAGCAAATCAATCATTGTCAGCACAAACCGTAACCATGACGGACTTGACCAAGGCGCAGCATACCCTGCAGAACGCCACCAATTTTAATATCATGGGCATTGTCAAACTGGACAAATCCAAATTGCAAGGGCTACAAGCACAGATTGTCAAAGCCGAGCAACAAATGCAAGACTTTTCGGATACTGCCAAACAAACCATGCAAGACCTAGACAGCGAGCTTGCCACTTTGCAGGGGCGAGAAATGGACGCTTTACGCATCAAGCAAGCCCAAAAATTGGCGGATTTACAAGCCAAAATGGCAGAAGCGACAGCACGTGGCAATGGCGAAGAAATCGCCCACTACAGTAAAGCCATCAGTCTGCAAAAACAAATCAATGCCGAACAAACCCGCCAAGGCGTGCAAAAAGCGCTACAAGAAAGGCAGCCAATTGTGTCTGCTGAGACAAAATCAATTCAATCCATCAGTGCTGCCGATGTGGTCAGTGGTTTTAATGCCCGCATTGAACAAGCCAAACAAGAAGCCAAAGAAGAAGGTCGTCAAGAGTTTGCCAAGGAACTATTGGACAACGTCAAAAGACGAGCAAGGTAATACTGAATATGTTCGTCTGTATTATGCATTCAAAACCCCCTAAACTTAACCCATTTAGGGGGTTTTATGCACTGGATACTAAAGCGTAACGACACAAACGAACAGATACGTTTACACCCACAATTTAGATGGATGGATGAACTTGATTGGACGCCACTTGCTCAGTCTGAACCTGTTTATACTCTGACAGGCAGTATGGACATACAGCAAGGCACCAAAAAGGCGGGGCGACCCATCACCCTAAACGGAGACAATACCCGCACCGCACGGGCAGACATTGAAACACTAAAGGCATGGTCAAGTGTGCCAGAGCTTATTCTGACACTGACACACCCCAAGGGGGCGCATTATGGTGTCATCTTTAGCCGTCCTGCCCTAGACAATGTCCAAGCCATCAAACCTTACAGACCCATTGATGAAGCAGACAGCGATAAATACACATTAAACTTGCATTTCATCACGGTTTAATACTCTTTAAAGGCAACACATGAGCACCAAAACAAAACTGAATAAATCTGACCTAAAAATTTATCCGTCCGAACGCCTAACCGACAATGACGACGGGGGCGGTCTCGCCCTTGGTACGCCACTGACAGGAGCGGACAATGAGCTGTTTAATCCCATTTCTAGCATTGCCCGTGTTAATGGTGGTTTTGCTTTGCGTCTTGTGTATGCAGGGGTGCAGCGTGATGACGATGAGCCACTTTTGGGGGCGTTTACTGCCATCACCAAACCACCCAAAGACCCCACGGTGTCCTATCTTTTGGCTAAAGCCAACAAGTTTGGCGAAGTGCGTAAAGAAATTATCCAATCCATAGAAGCCTACAGTGTGGCAACGATTGAAAGTCGCATGACGCTTTTGTCCACGCAATCCAAAAACAGTCGCATTGTACAAGCTTATCAGTCAGTTGGTGAACCCATACCCCTTGTCGGCGATGTTTATTGTTTAAAACAGGACAAAAACGGTTATGAACAAGCCGAACAATACATCAAAGTCATCAATATTTCATCAGAAACCCGCACTTTTACTGATGACAAGGGCGACTTTGAAAAAGTGGTGGTCAAAATGGAAATCAGCCAACCGTTGACGTATGGCTTTGTTGGGGCGGATTATCCCAGCCGTTATTATATAGATAACCCTTGCAAAGTGCGTGAAACTCATGTGGCGGACGCAGGGGCGTATTATGGCATTAAACCTTTGGTGCGTGCCATCAAACAAAACCAAATGACCGTACAAGTATCATCTTTGATGGAAAAACTTGTACCAACCACCCAAAATGAGACCTTGCTTACTGACCTTTTGGCAAGCGGTTTGACCACAGCGTTATTTGATGGCGCAAAAGAAGCGGTGGTTCTAAATGTCAACACCAATGCCAGCAGTCTGTATGCGGGCTCTGCCATCATGCCAAACAGCCTACTAATACAAACCAATGGCGAAAGTATCAATGACAGTGGCGGCACACTTTACCAGGGCGGACAGGCTGTTGGGGCGGTGGACTACTATGGGGGACACATCACCTTAAATCAAATGTATGTGCGTAGCCTGACCTACCGCCCCGCCAGTACGCCCGTGCAAGTGGCAGATACTGCCAAAATTGCCATCAGTGAAAATACCCGCTCTTATAACTATGTGGTCAATTTGCCTGACCCCCAAGTAGGTACGGTGTCGGTCGCCTATCGTTCGCAGGGCAAATGGTATCGCTTAACTGACAATGGCTCAGGGGTGTTAAGCAGCGGCACAAATCACGGCTCAGGCAATCTAAACCTCGCCACAGGCACACTATCTATCACGTGTGGCGAGCTGCCTGATGTCGGCAGTGCCATTGTCATCACTTGGGGTACAAAAGCAGTCTACAACAACCGTTCAAACCTTGCTCCCGCCGTCAAAACCATCATTAAGTTACCCACCACACCCGATCCATCTAGCATACGTTTATCCTTTGGCGGTCAGTCGGCAAGTGTGGGTGGGAACGGACTTATTACAGGGGCAGTTACAGGCAGGTTTGAAGAAGATACGTTATATCTTGACAGTCCCATCAGCGAAGTAGTTACGGTCAGTTATAACACAGGCGATAAAGTGCAACAAACCCACCAAAGCCCCGTTCGTGGCTTAGATGGGCGCATTAGCTTAAGTTTGGGCGATGTACCAATCATCAAAGGTACACTCACGGTCAGTTACCCCTTGAGCGTAGAAGGTTATGATGAGATTGCTTTGGGGGCAGTGCTGACAAGAAACAGCACCACACGCAGTACGACAACAAGCGGCGATGGCACGCACACCACATATAACGTAGGGACAGTCTTTGCTACTTTAAAAGATGATGGCTTAGGCAAGCTCTATGACAGCACGGGCAAGGAAGTTGGAACGGTCAATTATGACACTCGTACCATCACTTTTAATCCTGATACCACCGTTGCCATTCCCAAAGCCAAATATCAGAACATAAAAATCGGCGAAAAGTTGCTTAATGAAAGTATATCTGTACAAAGCGACAGCAATAACCCTTTGAGCAGAACAACACATAGCAGCAAAACTTGGCAAGATGTCTATCGCACCAGTTTTACGGGCTTTGATTATGAACCCGCAGGCGCAACCTTGGCACAAGACGGGGCGATTTTACTGTCTTTTTATGACCAACACCCAAGCTCTAGCCATAGCGATAAGTTGCCGCAGCGCACCAGTGTCAAATTTGACATTAAAACAGGTGAGCTGATTGTGCCGTCATCGCTAAGATTTGTGATGAATGGCAAGACTTATTTTGACAAAGAAGGTGGCATTTATAGCAATTTAAACCCACAAACAGGCGCAGCCGATAAAGTAGGTACGGTAGATTATGCCACGGGAGAAATTACCATCACTGATCCAATTGGTGTCATCACTGTGCAAAGTTTAACAACCAGCATTGACGCTGCTCGCACCGACAGTATTACGCTATTGACACCGTCCGCCCCCATTCGCCCTGCGTCTTTGACCATTAAAGCGGTAGCCCTAGACGGTACGAAGATTACCGCCACCGCAAATACCAAAGGCGAATTTGACAGTGAGAATGTCTCTGGATTTGTGGACGTGGAATATGGATTGGCGGTGGTCAAATTTGGCAAATGGATAGAAGCTGCAGGTCAAGAAAGCCAAAGCTGGTATCATGCTGACGCTGTGATAGATGGGCAAATCTTTAAGCCGTTACACGTTTTTAGCAGTTCCATCACTTATAGCACGGTCGCTTATAGTTATCTGCCCGTAGACAGCACCACCATTAAAATTGATACCGTCAGACTGCCCCAAGATGGACGAGTGCCAATTTTTCGTCGTGGCGATACCATCTTGATCACAAATAGCCACAGACAAGAGTTGGGTTCAGCCCACCAAGGCGGACAAACAGTCATGCTTGAAAGACAAAACCTTGACAGCATTTGTATCACTGACAGCCAAGGCAAGGCGGTAGAAGCAGATAAATGGGATTATGACCTAGATGCAGGCTCTATCACATGGCAAAGTCCGCTTGATTTGTCGGGCTATGTCATGCCGATTGTTGCTGTGCAGACATGGCAAGAGCGCAACCGCATTCAAGGCGTAGATATTGATGGCACTTTGACGCTGATTTTTCCCACAAAAAGAGATTATCCCTTGGAAAACACTTATGTGTCAAGCGTGCTGATCGGTGGCGATTTGCAAGTTAGAGCCAGTGTGCCATTTTCTCAAAGAAACTGGACAAACGTTTGGCAAGATACCCGTATTGGCGATGAACCCCTTAACCGCTTGAATGTCAAAGACTATCCCATCAGGCTCACCGATGACGGAGCAATCACCGAAAAATGGCTCATTAGGTTTACCAGTGGCAATCAGTTTGAGCTTTATGGGCAGACACTGGGCTTTGTGGCAAGAACTGATACGTTGCAAGACTTAGCCCCCATTAATCCAAGCACGGGCAAGCCTTATTTTACTTTGGACAGACGTGCTTTTGGTGTAGATAGTCCGTGGGGTGCTCAAGAAGTGGTACGCTTTAACACGTG
>JBHAZZ010000110.1:0-6218 GCA_041781275.1 Moraxella sp. | reverse complement strand
TAATGCTGCGAGCAATATACGCTATCAAGCGTTAGCTGATGCACTAGGACTTAGTGTTGTATAAAGAGTTCCCCCAGTATAATACTTATCAGCGTAAGTGTACTGGCGAAAGGTAGCAACTTAGGTTGTTATGGGTCGCAAGAAGTTTCATCATGGCTTTTAGTTTGTGGTGGGAGTATGTCAATACCCCTAAGTTCACAAAAGCTTGTGGATAACTTGGTGGATAAGTGCTATCTTGTCCTACAACACAAATCGTTTTTTTTAAGTATGTAGGTAGTTATGTTTACAGGTATTGTTGAATGTACAGGCAAAATCCGTTCAATCAGTGAAGCAGGTGGCGACATTCGTTTGACCATCGATGCCCCTGATTTGGATTTTAGTGATGTTAAACTTGGGGATTCTATTGCGTCCAACGGCATTTGCTTGACCGTGGTTGCCATACAAGGCAAAAGTTATGCGGTAGATGTTTCACGTGAAACCTTGAACAAAACCGCCCTACTACAATGGCAAGTGGGCGACACCGTAAACCTAGAAAAAGCCATGCTTCCCACCACCAGATTTGGTGGGCATATTGTGGCAGGTCATGTAGATGGCGTGGGCAAGGTGGCGCTGATTATCCAAGACGCTCGCTCCATTTATATTGAAATTGAGTTGCCATGTTTGTTAATGCGTTATACGGCGGACAAAGGATCGATCACGGTGGACGGCATCAGCTTGACCACCAATGCCATCAAGCCAAATGACAACCGTGTGTGCCTAAACATCATTCCGCATACCGCCCAACAAACCAACATCGCTCGGCATTGGACGATTGGGCGCTTGGTAAACATTGAAGTGGATTTATTGGCTCGTTATTTGGAGCGGCTATTGCATGACAAAACGTTGGCGATGACACCCAAAAGCAGCATTGATGAAGCGTTTTTGAGCGAGCATGGTTTTAATTTATAAAATTTAACAAGATTGGATAGTGATGACAAATTCCCCCAAATTGCGAGTTGTTTTTGCAGGTACGCCTGAATTTGCCAAAGTTGCTTTAGCGGCTTTGCTAGAAGCTCAAAATGTGTTAAATATGGAGATCGTGGCGGTTTATACTCAGCCCGATCGCAAGGCAGGACGGGGGCAAAAACTGACAGCGTCCCCAGTGAAGCTACTGGCAAAAGAGCATGACATCGTTGTAGAACAGCCCGAAAGTTTTAGCCTAAAACACCCAGAAGGACAGCTTGCCAGAGAGCGTTTGGCTGCTTATCGCCCTGATGTGATGATTGTGGCGGCGTATGGGCTGATTTTGCCACTGGGGGTGCTAAATACGCCCACGCTAGGCTGTATCAATATTCACGCTTCACTGCTGCCCAGATGGCGGGGAGCGGCTCCGATTCAGCGAGCGATTTTGGCGGGCGATGACAAAACGGGCATTACCATCATGCAAATGGCGCAAGGGCTAGACACTGGCGATATGCTCTATCAGGTGGCGTGTGACATTGACGACACTGACACCACGGCGACCTTGCATGACAAACTTGCCATTTTGGGTGGACAAGCGGTCGTTACGGTCATGCAAGATTTGCCCGCTTATCAAGCCAAAAAAATCCCCCAACAAAACGAACTTGCCAATTATGCCGAAAAAATCACCACCGCAGAAGGGCAAATCAACTGGCAACATAGCGCCGAACACATTCAAAGACAAATTAGGGCGCTTGGGGCTTTTGGGTTTTTGCAAGGTGAACGCATTAAAGTGTTAAGTGCCAAACCCATCAAAACAGATCAAACCACCACACAAGATGCAGGCACGGTGGTCAGTGTCGGCAAAAATGCGCTGTTGGTCGCTTGTGGGGCAAACAAAGACGGCGTACAGCACTTGATTAACATCACAGCCCTACAATGGGCGGGGGGCAAACCTTTGACGGCGTTACAAATTGTCAATAGCAACAAAATTAACGATGGCGACCGTTTTGTGAGCGACAGCCATGAATAACTCTGACATTTATCATGGGCTTTCTACTCGGGCAAAGGTGATTTTGGCGCTTCATGACGTACAAAAGGGCAAATCGTTGTCAGGGCTTTTGGGACAACTGCTACAAAGCTGTAACGATAAAGCATTTGCTCATGAATTGACGCTTGGGGTGCTGCGTCATTGGCACGCTTTACAGCGTATCGGTCAAAGTTTAAGCCATAATCCCATCACTGACACATATACACTGGCAGCGCTGCATTGCGGCTTGTATCAACTGCTTTATTTGTCCACGCCTGACCACGCCAGCATTTATCAAAGTGTGGAAGCACTAAAAGAAGTGGGACAAACTCGCACCACAGGACTGGTGAATGCCATTTTGCGACAAGTTGCCAAAAATCCAAACAAATACCGCAAAAAATGCGACAAAAACCACAGCTTGCCCAATCATCTTGCCAAACGTCTAAAACAAGATTGGGGTGATGAGTACGACAGTTTGTGGCAGGCGCTGCGTCAGACTGCCCCCATGTTTGTTCGCCCCCATGCGGTGTCTTTTGCCACCTATCAGCAAAAACTGCAAGACCATAAGTTGCCCTTTGTGCCAATGACATTGACAGGAACAGCGCCAAGCCCTTATCAGCTGTCGGCGTTTGCTGTGTCGGGGGCGACAGTGGCAGATCTGCCCGATTTTGATAAAGGCATGGCGACAGTGCAAGACATTCACGCACAGCTTGCCGTCCCAATTATCCAAAGTGCTTTGGTAAATTATGACAAAAAAGCCCCATTAAAGTTGTTGGACGCTTGTACAGCGCCAGCAGGTAAACTTGCGCATTGGCTGTCCGCCCTTGGCGATACTGCTTATCAGATGACCGCCATTGACAGTGATGATGTGCGATTGCAGCGTGCCTTTGAAAATTTACAGCGGTTGGGATTTGATGGGCTGTTGGGCAACAAACTTACGGTCAAAGTGGCGGACGCTACGGTCTTTACCAGTGATGAGCCTTTTGATGTGGTCATGCTTGACGCTCCGTGCAGTGCCACAGGTGTGATACGCAGACACCCCGACATCACTTTGCTGCGCAGTGAACAAGACGTCAATCATGTGGTTGCCCTACAGCGACAAATTTTGGATAATTTGTGGCAAACGGTGGCGCAAGGTGGATTTTTATTATATATTACTTGTTCCATCTTAAAAGCCGAAAATGCCGAACAAATCGCCCAATTTTTGGACAGACACGCCAATGCTCGAGAAATCCCCTTGCAAGGCGATTGGGGAATACCGCAAACGGTGGGTCGCCAGTGCCTGCCTATGCCCCAAGGCGGAGATGGTTTTTATTATGCCTTATTGCAAAAACATTAGATGAGTGAACTTATGTACTATATCAGCACCCGTGGCAATACGCCAAAAATGACTTTTAGCGACGTGTTATTGATGGGGCTTGCTCCCGATGGCGGTTTGATGTTGCCCGAAAGTTATCCTGTCATTGATGGCAAAACTTTGGACGCATGGCGAACCTTAAGCTATACCGAGCTTGCTTTTGAAATCATGAAGCTGTTTGCCACAGACATTCCCCAAGATGACCTAAAAAAGCTGATTGATAAGACTTACACCAAAGCCACTTTTAACAGTGAAGACATCACTCCTGTGGATAAAATTTATCCTGATTTGTATTTGCTGGAGCTGTCCAATGGGCCAACACTGGCGTTTAAGGACATGGCAATGCAGTTTTTGGGCAATGCCTTTGAATATGTGCTTGGCAAAAAAGGCGAACGTCTTACCATCATTGGCGCAACCAGTGGCGATACAGGCAGTGCCGCCGAGTATGCGCTTCGTGGCAAAGCAGGCATTGAAGTGTTTATGATGTCGCCCGAAGGCAAAATGAGCGCCTTTCAACGAGCGCAGATGTACAGCCTAGATGATGCCAACATTCACAATATCGCCATCAAAGGTATGTTTGATGACTGTCAAGACATCGTCAAAGCCCTACAAGAAGACGCCGAATTCAAAGCCAAATACAGCCTAGGCACGGTAAACTCCATCAACTGGGGTCGCATTTTGGCGCAAATCGTCTATTATTTTAAAGGTTATTTTGCCAGCACCCAAAGCAATGATCAAAAAGTCAGTTTTTGTGTGCCGTCGGGCAATTTTGGTAATGTCTGTGCAGGGCATATCGCTCGCATGATGGGTTTGCCCATTGATCGCTTGATTGTGGCGACCAACGAAAACGATGTGCTTGATGAATTTTTCACCACAGGTCGTTATAGCCCCCGAAAAGGACATGAAACATACGTAACGTCCAGTCCTTCTATGGACATCTCCAAAGCGTCCAATTTTGAGCGTTTTATTTATACATTATTAGACCAAGACGGCGACAAGGTCAATGCGCTGTTTGTTGCGGTCAAAAATTCACAAGGGTTTGATTTGTCTGATAAACTTGCCGAAGTACATGACAAATATGGTTTCGTTTCGGGCAAATCCACACACAGCGATCGTGTCGCAACCATCAAACAAGTCCATCAAAAAACAGGTCGCCTGATCGATCCGCACACTGCCGATGGCGTTAAAGTCGCCAAAGAAGTGCAAAAAGACGGCGAAATCATTGTGGTGGCAGAGACGGCTTTGCCCATTAAGTTTGCCGAAACCATCGCCGAAGCGGTGGGCGACATTGACTTGCCCCGCCCTGCTCATACCGTGGGATTAGAAGACAAACCCCAATATGTGACTGTGCTAGATAATGACGCTGCACTTGTGGCAAATGAGATTTGTCGGAAAGTTCATGCCAAATAACAACAAAATCTTAGAATAACAGTGATAATTTTGTTATGCTAGGGTAAATTATTATGGGATAAGGCATTTTTGCTTTGTTTTATAACCAATATACCCGATACAGCAATAATGGAAAAAACTGTTATGAAGTTTACTGCGATGATTAAGGGGCTATTGGCGGCAGGTGTGCTTGGTAGCACCTTGCTGTCGGCTCCTGTGTATGCCAAAAATAACCCTGCTCCTACCATCAAGGCGGACGCTCCCAACCGTTATGTGGTCAAAAAAGGCGATACCTTGTGGGCGATCTCAGGTCGTTATCTAAAAAACCCCGCCCGTTGGCGTGAGATTTGGGCAACCAACAAACAGCTCAAAAACCCCCATTTGATCTACCCTGGAGATGTTTTGATTCTTTGTGTCATCAAAGGCAAAACTTTGGTGGGCGTGGATACGGGGGAAGGCTGCGCTGGCATTGAACGCAATATGCAAGCGCCTTCTGCAAATACGCCCATCACACTAAATTCCACCGAAAACAGCATTGAAGTGATTCCACTGGTGAACATTCGCCACTGGCTGGATCGTTCGGTGATTGTCAATCCTGCGGATTTTGAAACCACGCCTTATGTGTTGGCGTCCAAGCAAGGCAACCTAATCACAGCGGTGGGTGATAAGATTTACGCTCGTGGTGCGCTACTACAAGTTGGCGAAACCTATGGCATTTATCGCAAATCCGAGCCTTATGTCGATCCCAAAACAGGTGCCATCGTAGGGCTAGAGGCCACGCAAGTTGCGCAAGGCATGGTAACTGACGTTTCTGCCAATGGCATTTCTAGCATCAAAATCACCCAAAACTACGGCAGCGAAATCCGTGAAGGCGATCGTGTGTTTGCCGAAGTCAATTCATATTTGCCACCGGCGTTTTATCCTGTGCCGGCAGAAGTTACTCGTGGTGGCACCATCGTGCGTGTGATGGGTGGTATCGGTCAAGCCGCCAAAGACAGTGTGATTGCCATCAATCTAGGTTCGGTGCAAGGCGCTAAAGCAGGTCAAGTGCTTGATGTGTATCGCAAAGGGGCGCTTGTGCGTGATGTGTATGACCGTGATACGCCAGTACGCCTGCCCAGCGAAAAAGCAGGTACAGCAATGATTTTCAAGGTGTTTGATCAAATAAGTTACGCTTATGTACTTAGCGCTGAACTGCCGCTAAACCGTGGCGATCAGTTATTGCCACCCAACGATTAAAAATAGCTACCTTAAGCGGTCGTGATTGCCAGCAAGTTTATTTTGTTGGCAATTTGCTTTTTTGGGTCAAAAGGTTATAATGATAAAATCGCAAACCATATAAGGGGGCAAAGATGATTGTTCATAATGCTACCAGCCAACGTTTTGAAACGGCTGTGGAAGGCAAGACTGCGTTTTTAAGCTATCAAATCCTTGACGATGGTGTTTGGGATTATTGTCATACCATTGTTCCCAAAGAATTGGGCGGTCGTGGCTTGGGTTCGC
>JBHAZZ010000109.1:0-6108 GCA_041781275.1 Moraxella sp. | reverse complement strand
CCAATAACCGTGCCAAGCAGTGAGCCGTATAATTGATTGATGTTTGGGTTATTCATTGATGTGAAAGTTTAACGAATGTTGCGATATAAAAAGTTACTCACAATCTGATAAAAACGTCTATGAAAATAAGATTTATGACTGCGCTTACCCAAAAACTTTAAAACATAATGACGAATGGCGTATAAAATTTCTTTTTTAATGCCTTGATGAATGCGTCTTCTCATTTTATTGCCCTTTTCAAAACCAATAATCATCATAATAATAAAATCATTATTGGTTTTTATTGCAATTTTTATACCGATTCATTCGTGCATTTATCTAAAATCATGGCGTCGCCATAACTGAAAAAACGATAGTGCTGACCAATGGCGTGATGATAAGCCCGCTTAATATTATCCACCCCTGCAAATGCCGAAACAAGCATTAACAGCGTGCTTTTTGGTAAATGAAAATTGGTAATCAATCTATCCACCACCCCAAATTTATAAGGCGGATAAATAAAAATTTGCGTATCGCCACTAAACTCGGTCAAAAGCCCATCTTGACGGTGCAAATGAGCGGTTTCTAAGGTGCGAGTTACCGTTGTGCCGACCGCTATTACCTGTCCGCCTTGGGCTTTGGTTTGGTTGATTTTATCGGCGGTTGCTTGTGGCAGATGAGCGTATTCGGCGTGCATGACGTGCTGTGTTACATCGTCCACTTTGACAGGGGCAAAGGTACCAGCGCCAACGTGCAAGGTTACAAAGGCGATTTCTACCCCTTTGTTTTTTAAGGCAGTTAAAATCTTGTCATCAAAATGCAAACTGGCGGTGGGGGCAGCAACACTGGCAAGCTTTGTGGGGTCGTGAAAAACGGTCTGATAACGAGTATCATCGGTGTCATCGGCATGACGCTCAAAATAAGGCGGAATGGGCAGCTCGCCAAAACGCTCAAGACTTGGCAAAATAGGACTGGCAAAGCCCACAATAAATAAATTATCCGCTCGCCCAAAACAGCAAGCATACACGTGATTTGCCACATCATCGCTGTCTGTGTCGCCAAAAATCAATAATTGCCCTGCTTTTGGCGCTTTGCTGGCTTTGATATGACAAAGCGCAAGATATGGATAGGCTATGCTGTGCTCACCAAAAACAGCGTCATCAAGCCTTGCAGAAGTAGGCAGTGCCGCCACATCGGGCAAAATACGTTCCACCAAAGCTTCTAGCTGTCCGCCTGTAGACTTTTTACCAAAGAGTCTGGCTTTCATGACTTTGGTGTCATTTAACACCAATAAATCCCCTGCGTTTAGCAGGTTTGGTAAATTGGCAAACTGTTCATCGGTAAATTTACCGCCACAAACGTGCAACAAGCGAGACTGCGAACGGGTCGCCAAAGGATAACGAGCAATCAGCTCATCGGGCAGATGATAATCAAAGTCTTGGGTGGATAAAGGCGCACGAACCATAAGTTATTACCTTTTAGATGACAAAACAAAATCCGCCCCAAAGGAGCGGACTTTTTTGGGCAAGCCCTATCGCATTATGCCAAAGCAGATTTTGCTTTTTCACAGATGGCGGTGAAAGCCACAGCGTCATGCATGGCGATGTCTGCCAAAATACGGCGATCGATCTCAACACTGGCTTTTTTCAGACCATTGATCAGACGGCTGTAAGAAAGACCATTTAGACGAGCACCCGCATTGATACGAGCAATCCATAGACGACGGAAAGAGCGTTTTTTGTTACGACGATCACGATAGGCATATTGACCTGCTTTCATGACCGCTTGCACGGCAACACGATACACACGAGAGCGAGCTCCGTAGTAACCTTTTGCACGAGCTAGAACTTTTTTATGACGGCGATTAGCCTGTACACCACGTTTTACACGAGCCATTTTATTCTCATAAAAATCAACAATTAGATGTATGGGCACATACGACGAATAGACGCAACGTCTGATACATGAACCATCACGCAACCACGCAATTGACGGATACGCTTAGGAGATTTTTTGGTCAAAATATGGCGTTTGAACGCTTGTTTACGCTTAAAGCCGTTGGCGGTTTTTTTAAAACGCTTTGCCGCACCACGTTTGGTTTTTAGTTTCATGATAACCTCTTTAATCAAAAACCTGTTGGTTTGAGAGTACCTTTTTGCCAAAATAAATTTGTCTTAAGGTGGGGAACTTCTTATTATAACAAAGTTTTTATATATTGCAAGACAAATCACATAAAAACGATTGGGCATACCAAACGATATACCCAACCGCCTTTATAAGATTACAAAATGCCGTAAGCAACCAGTGCGTTTGCCACTTGGACAAAGCCTGCCACGTTTGCACCTGTCATGTAGTCCACAGCGCCTTCGGTGGTGCCATATTTTTTGGCAGCTTCTAGCGAATTGTCATGAATGTTTTTCATGATGTTTTTTAGTTTTTCGTCCAACTCTTCAAAAGTTTTGTATTGACGTACTGAGTTTTGGCTCATTTCAAGACCTGATACCGCAACCCCACCAGCGTTGGCAGCTTTACCTGGGGCATAGGCGATACCCCCTGCACGCACCACATCAATGGCTTCGGCAGTCAGTGGCATATTTGCCCCTTCGGCAACGTATTTTACGCCAAGTTTTACCAACGCTTCGGCGTCTTCTTTATTAACTTCGTTTTGGGTTGCACAAGGCAATGCCACTTGCGCTTCAAATTGCCATGGTTTTTGACCTGCAAGCCATTCGCCACCAAAGACAGCCACATAATCGCTTAATGGTTTGCGAGCGTCTTTTTGGGCTTTTACCCAGTCAATTTTTTCTTGAGTAAAGCCTTCTTTGTCCACCAAAGTGCCTTGAGAATCAGAGAAAGTGATGACTTTACCGCCAAGTTGCATGGCTTTTTCGGCAGCATACTGAGCCACGTTACCTGCGCCAGACACCAGTACGGTTTTGCCTTCTAGGCTGTCGTTATTGGTTTTTAGCATATTGTCTAGGAAATACACCAATCCATAACCTGTAGCTTCGGTACGAATCAAACTACCACCATGACCCACGCCTTTGCCGGTAAGTACGCCTTCAAACTCACGAGTTAAGTTTTTGTACATGGCGAACATATAGTTCACTTCACGACCGCCAACACCGATGTCGCCTGCGGGTACGTCCATGTCTTTGCCGATGTTTTTGTGAAGTTCACGCATAAAGGCATAGCAAAAACGGCGAATTTCAGCTTCGGATTTGCCTTTGGGATCAAAGTCGCTACCACCTTTACCGCCGCCCATAGGTAGACTGGTCAAGGCATTTTTGAAAATTTGCTCAAAGCCCAAGAATTTTAGTACACCTTCGTTTACTGTTGGGTGAAAACGCAAGCCGCCTTTATAAGGACCGATGGCATTACTAAACTGTACACGCCAACCACGGTTTACTTGCACTTCGCCTTTGTCGTTTTCCCAGTTTACACGAAAACTGATGATACGATCTGGCTCGCAAAGACGCTCAAATACTTTATATTCTTCAAATTTTGGGTTGTCGGCGTACACTTGACCGATACTAGATGCCACTTCTTTGACCGCCTGAATAAATTCGGGCTGATGGGCGTAATGCTTTTCTACTTTTTCAATAACACTTTGAATGGTCATGGCTGTATTCCTATATGAAAAGGATTGAAGATTAAATGTAAACGTGTCTTTAAGTCGTTTTATCAAAAAAAACTGATTAACTCATCAGCAGAATGAATAATATCATTTTTAAAGCAGAAAAAACAAGCAATTTATCGGGTTTATTTATGGATAATTATAATTTAAATTTAATATTTAATAGAAAAATCTTATTAATTTATACTATCTATTTGAATTTTTTATAAAATTTAATTTCAAATCTTCACCCGATTTTGTCCATCTGAGCGCCGTTTGTCCGTGAAACATTGGCAAAATCATCAAGAATGCTCTATCATAAAGCTTTGTAACCATCAATTAAGGACTGCTGATGACTGCCAAGGTTTTGGTTGTAGAAGACGAAGAAGCCATTGGGTATATGCTAAAATTTAACCTACAAAAAGCTGGGTTTGATGTTTTTGTGCTAGAAAGTGCCGAACAGGCTCGCTTACACATCAACGACAAGTTGCCTGACCTGTTGATTTTGGACTGGATGTTACCACAACTGTCCGGCATAGAATTTTTGCAGCAACTGCGTGAAGACAGCCGCACCCAAAACCTACCCATCATCATGCTCACCGCTCGGGGTGAAGAACACGAAAAAGAATTGGGATTAAATTTGGGGGCGGACGATTATGTAACCAAGCCCTTTTCTCCCAGAGAGCTGATTGCTCGGGTTAAGGCGCTACTAAGACGGCTTGCCCCACAAAAAACCGACAACATCATCTGTTTGGGCAAACTAAGCCTAAATCCCCAAGATCATAACGTATTTGTTGATGGTCAAGTGGTGCATTTTGCCCCCACCGAATTTAAATTATTGCATTTTTTTATGGCACACCCCAAACGCATTTATTCACGCAGAGAACTGCTGGATTTAGTGTGGGGCGATCACATATTTATTGAAGAGCGTACAGTAGATGTGCACATTCGTCGCCTAAGAAAGCAATTAGACGGTGCAGGTCTTTGTGAATGTATAGAAACTGTACGGGGCGTGGGTTATCGTTTTGGGGGAAATTTGTGAATGCGGTGCTGATTGTTGCCCTACTATTTATGATGATGGTTTTTTGTTATCATGGTTTTTATTTTTATCGTTTTATGATTTGGCTAAAAGATCCAAAAGCCAATGTACCGCCAAAAACACAAGGCATTTGGAAACACGTTTTTGATATGTGCAAAAAACAATTCTCACACCAATTCACACACCAAGCCAAAACCCACAAAAAAGACGAAGACAAACAACAAAGAACCATAGAATATTTAAATCACATCATCAGTGCATTACCCAGCGGTGTCATGATTGTGGACAGTCAAGGACGCATTAAATGGAAAAATCGCTTGGCAAATGAATATTTTGGATTGCCTGTAGAACTTGGCAAAAAAGACACCCTAAAAACATTGGTTAATCATTTGGAATTTCATCAATTTTTAGACACTGCTCATGGTGAACGAAAGGACACAACACAAGGAAAAATCAGCATTGATAAAAAGCCTATACCGCTTACATTATGGCTAACTGCCGTCCCCTTTGAAGCACAAACCAGTTTATTGATTGCTCATGACATCAGCGCCGCCGAACAATTAAACATTACCCGCTCTGCTTTTGTTGCCAATGTTTCTCACGAACTTAAAACACCTTTAACCACCATTAATGGATTTTTGGAAACTTTACAAGACACGCCTGATTTGGACGCTGACACTAGAAATTATTTTATTGGTCTTATGCAAAAAGAAGGTGAACGTATGTTAAATTTGATTGCAGATTTATTGACCTTATCACGGCTTGAAAACCAATCTTATCAAAGAGTAACTTTTGAAGCGATTGATTTAAGTCATTTGGTCATTTCTGTATTGCAAGACAGTAAACATTTAACGCAACATCACCAATTAACCACCCAAATTGCTGACGATGTGTGGGTAATGGGCATTTATCAAGATTTATATAGTGCTTTTAGCAATCTTATTTTAAATGCCTTAAATCATACACCAAAAGGCACACACATTGATGTATCACTTCAAAAACAAGAACATACCGCCCATTTTATGGTGAAAGACACTGGTGATGGCATTTGTCCTGAACATTTAGGGCACATCACTGAGCGATTTTATCGGGTGGATAAGGGCAGAAGTCGCAAAACTGGGGGTAGCGGCTTGGGTCTCGCCATTGTCAAACACGCCCTTGCCACGCATGGGGCGACGCTTGATATTGACAGCACCGTCGGCGTGGGCAGCTGCTTTGCTACCCAATTAACTTTGACAGACACCCCTAATTGCCATTTACCATAACAGGGTAAATGTGATACCATTACCCACTCATTCCATTAAAGTACCCTGATGACCTTAAGTGTAAAATTTTGTGGCTTTACCAATCTTGCAGATTTACAAGCAGCGTGTCAATTGGGCGTTAGCGCCATAGGCTTGGTCTATTATCCGCCCAGCACCCGTTATGTGGACATCGATACAGCCAAACGTCTTGCCATGTCTGTTCCTGCCTT
>JBHAZZ010000108.1:0-3973 GCA_041781275.1 Moraxella sp. | reverse complement strand
TCCCAAAGAATACACAAACCGTGTGGTCAAAGCCATGAGTTACCGTGCCCAAAAACGTAAAGGCGACTTGACGGGACTGCGTTTGGCGCTTGGTAATAAAGACCCTGAAGTGCAGTTTTGGGCGGCAGAAGGGCTTGCCAAATGTGGTGTCAAAGACGGCTTTGCGGTGCTGATGGCGACCATTGATTATAACAGCGACTACTTGATGCGCAAAAATGCGGTGTTGGCGCTTGGGCATTTAGGCGACGAAAACGCCTACGAAAAACTGTTAAAGCTTGCCGAAGACAGTGAGCACGCCTTGCAAGATGTTGCCAGTGAAGCCTTGGGGCATTTGGGCAGCGGCGAGCATGGGGTGCAGATCTTTAAGCTTTTGGAAAAATGTGTCCAAGCCGACAGCTATGGTGATGACCCTGCGTTGAAGCATTGGTTAAATGGACTGCGCTGGCTAAATACCCCCCAAAGCTGGCAGCTTATCCGTCAGGTCATCACCAAAAATTATGACGCAGGGTTTGGCTATACCGCCGAAAAAACCGATCCACAGCTACACGCCATCACGCTTTTAAAACACCATGACGATCCCCAAAACCGTGAATTATTGCTTGAGCTGTTGCGTCATAATGATGATGTGGAAGTGGTCAAAACCGCTCATACCGTGGCAAGCTTGCTGTGGGGCGGGGCAAGTGATGTCGTTTATGAGTATGATTGGGCGACACTAAGCGGTCATTGTCCGCTCATGTTGGATCGTTCTAGTTTGACACGGGTAACAAAGCACGCAAGTTTGAATGCGTTGGTTGATTTTATTTTAAATCAGCAAACCAGCCGAACCTTAAAACCCGAAATTTCATCAAACATCAGCGCAGCCATCTTATCCAAAAAAGGACTGCCTGCTGCCATGCTTGACAAACTGCTCAATAATGACGCTGTATTAAGCCAAAAAATTGCCTTGCAGTATCTGATTCAGTACCCAAGCGATTACTGGTCAAAAGCGCTACAAGACCAAGTTACCAAGCAGTTACAGCATTTACAAGATGTATGGGTGGAGCATTTGTCCCATTGGCAAAAAGATTCAAGTCGCATAGAACAAGATAGGGGTATCAGACAAGAAGTGTCCACCCTTATGCAGTCGTACTTGTGGCTTTTGTTACGCCATGGACAACAAAAAACCGACGTGGTGGGGGTATTGACTTGGCTACTACATCAAGGCGACTTATCCATCAACCAGGCCACAGACGTCATTGCAGACGTACATCATGCGTGGCTAAGACAGGCACTGCTTGCGCTGACGGCTCGTAATGATGACATGATTACGGCGTGCCGTGATGTGCTACTGGGCGTGTCATCTTGGGCAAGTGTGGAGCTTGATGAATTGGCAAGGGCATTGATTGCCAAAACAGGTGTCGCCCAAGATTTGCCCGTTACGCCCCACGCTCAATTATTGACATGGGTACAAACTGCCAATGTGCCAGCACTGTTTGACATGGCAAACAACAAAATCTTGGACGAAGCGTTGCGCATTGGGGCGATTGAAGCGCTAGGACAGCTTAACGTGCCAGAAGTTGCTAAGCGACTTTCTGACATCAAAAACAGCGATCCTGACAGCGACATTCAAAAAGCCGCCTTTGCCGCACTTCGTAGATATGAACGCCGTCAGGTCAATCTACAAAAACTTGCCGCAATGTCTGTGTCACCATAATTTAGGTATGCCCAGTTAGGAATGATTAAATGACTGAACCAACTTTACAAGATCAAGCCTTGCAAAACCAAGGATATGCCATGAGACTGGATTATATGCGTCCCAGTCAATTGCATGGCGACCATGTGGCGTTATTTACCCAGATCAATCGCCCTGAAGTGGCGTTTCATGGCACGGTCAAACAGCCGCTGTTATTTCGGGATTGTTTGCTGGCGTTATTTGACATTGTCAGCAGTGATTATCGTTATGTGCCAAAAGATCGCACGGCTTATACGGCATTTATGCAGATGAGACGCACCAGTGCCAATCGGGGATTATTTGCGGCACAGAGAGCCTATTTTGATTGGCTGTTTAATAACGATCCTTTGGCGTACTGCATTCTTGACCCGATTGTGCAAGTACACCAAGAAGGGGTAACTTTTGAAGTCTTTAGTAAAGACGAAGGCTGTTATGCACAGCTAAGCTTTGATAAAACGCTGTTTGATGAGATAAAACCTAGTGTATTTGGCACAACGCACATTGACTATAGCACTGAACTACTCAAAGGCGTAGAGCAAATTCGCTCTTATCGTCCCACACATTTGGACATCGGTCATCAGGCGGTAGAATTGTCGGTGGGCGCTGATGACGATAATACGCAAGTCATTGAAAAACGTATCAATGTACCAAAAACTTGGATACGCTCACTGCTACAAGTGCAAGCGGCAAGTACCCTAAGCCAAGACACTTTTAGCCTTGATCCGTTGGCGCTTTATAATTTGTTATTTAAACTGCGTATGCGTGCTGACATCAAGGGCAAAAAACGGGGGTTGGTGATTGAACTTGCGCCCAACAAATTCCCTGCGCTCATGCTTGAGCCTTTTGATACGGTGGTACAAAGCCAAAGCCAAGTCTATCAAGGCACAAGCGCCAAGGTGGTGCGACTGTGGGGCAGACGTCGCCTTGCATTATTAAAAAAAGTGTTGCCTTATACCAAAAACATTCAGGTAACTTTGTTGGGGCAGGGTATGCCAAGTTATTGGCACTTGTCGGGCGATGGTTTTGATTTGACCTTTGCCATGACGGGCTTTAGCAGTGCCAACTGGTCGCAGGCGTTGAATTTTGATTTATTATTGCCAAAACGCCCAGACAGTAATGAACAAAGCGATGAATTGCTAAAAGTCATTCAAACATTACAAAACGAAGCGTATAGCCTAAAACAGCTTACTCAAGCCACCGCCATCAAAGCCAGTGATCTTAAGGCGCTGCTCATTCAAGGGGCGCAACAAGGGCTGATTCGTTATGATTTGGCAAAAGACCGTTATTATTATCGTCCTTTGACCCAAACGCCATTGGATATGCAGACGTTTATGTATGGCACGCTTGCCCAAAAACAGGCGCATGAGATTTTACAAAATCCCAAAGCCATCAAAGACTTAACCATCAACATCATTGCAACCAAAGGCGTGGACGTATCAGCGACCATAGATGTGCCCCAAGATGCCAGAAGCTACCACAGCCAAATTCACATCAATGAAGAAGGTACGGTAGGGCGTGCCGAGTGCAGTTGTCCGCAGTATCTACAGCACCGCCTGACCCAAGGGGTGTGTAGCCACCTGATTGCGCTGCGTTTGGCGTACGCCAGTCATGACCTAACACGAGATCCCAAGCACCGTTATCATGAAACCCGCCTGTTTAGTAAACGCAGCCAAACAGGACGCAGCGTGGCAACTGCCAATTTAGAACAAATCCAAATCACGCTCAATCAAAACCGTGTCGTCATTGAGCGTACGGGGCGCAAAAACGTGCGTCAGCAGTGGATTTTTAATACAGCAAGCCACGCCAAAGACGCATTTTTGGATCATATTGCACAGATACAAGCCACTGGCTTTTTGGAAAATCAGGTGATTTAAGCCATGTCAAAATCAATTTCTAAAACAAAAACCGCCCTACAAAAACAGTGGCAAGAGCAGTGGCAAGCCATTGAAGACGCAGGCGGGCGTTATCAGTATGTACAGCAGCAGCTCAAAGCCCAAGGTTTTATGTTGGAGCGTAAGCCCATTGATGCCATGACCGCCAGCGAGCGTGAACGCTACAAAAAGCAGCTCAAAGAAGAAGTCCAAGCCCGTAAAAAACTCAAAAAAGAAACATGGCAAGCTTATAAAGCACATCACATTGTCTATTTGGGGCACGGCATATATTGGACGGACGACCAAAGCGATGACAAATACGACATCAAAGACCGTCAAAACCGCTTGATAGAAAACGGCTTACCCATCTTTAAAAATCCCCAAGCCTTAG
>JBHAZZ010000107.1:0-4970 GCA_041781275.1 Moraxella sp. | reverse complement strand
TGCCATTGACTGTAACGGTAACGCTGTCGCCTGCGCTAAAGTCGCCCGTTACAGTACCCGTAACAGGCACATCGCTGCCATGCTCTGCCAATTGTACGATGTCATCGGTGGCGATGGTATCGATGGTGATGGTGGCAGCAGGACTTAAAGATGTATCAACAATCTCTGTGGTCGCAGTGTCTTGTGTACCAACAGTTGCGCCATTGGCAGACACAATTTTAACTTGGTAGTTTTCTAAACCTTCGGTGGTATTGTCAGTAGCAGCGTCTACAGTAAAAGAAACACTGGTTTGACCTGCCGGAATGGTTACCGTGGTAGGCATATTGGCAACATCGTCCGCTTGCGCACTTCCTGCCACAAAGCTTAGCGTTACCACCACATCAGTGGTTGCCGCCTTATCTAAAGTAACGGTATAAGTGGCTTGGTCGCCTTCATTGACAGTAGTAGCTCCGGCAATGGTTACCACAGGATCAGTCGCTTCTACAGTAAATGGCTTTTCGGTCGTTGCGGTGCTGTTACCTTTGGTTGAAGTGGCACTAATACTGGCTTCAATTTTGCTGTCAGTATCCGAAACCAAATCATCAGCAGGAACATCTACGCTAAATTTACCATTAGCGTCTACAGTAGTGGTTACTGATTTGCCGTTAATGGTCAATGTTACAACATCACCAGCAGTAAAATCACCCGTTACAGTACCAGTAACAGGTACATTGGTGCCTTTTTCGGCATTTTGAACGATGTCATCGGTGGCGATGGTGTCAATGGTGATGGTAGAAGCAGGTGTAGATGGCGCTGGTGCTGGTGGGTCATCACTTTTGCCTTGGCTTGCAGCAACTGCGCCTACAGTGGCAAGACCGCCAATCAACCACGGCAAGCCAGACCACGCACCCGCAGTCGCCCCACCTACGGCAGCAGCACTTACCCACCAAGGAGCAACTAAGCTATCGCCACCCAATGCCTGACCTTCCACATCGCCCACACCCAAGCGAGTTACATAATCAGCCGCTTCGCCCGTGTCAGGGATATAATAATGATACTGTCCGCTTTCTGCCTGACCAATCAGCGCTGAGTCTTTGTAGTCATAAAAACCTTCAACGATCAAATCAGACTCTTGACCCATCTCTTCAAAAGAAACGTGTAAATCTTTGCCAACACGCTTGGTTACGATGTGATCAGGGGCTCTGCCTGTGCTGTTTTTAACAAATTCATAATGAGCGTTACCATTGGCTTTAATGACGGTTGGCTGTCCGCTTTTGACGGCAACTTGAGCTTCACTGACAACTTGTTGAGCATTATTAACTTTAACGGTAATGACGTGTTGCATATTACACCCTTTTCTTACTGATAATGTAACTTACTTTTACAAAAATACATCAAAAATAAGTTACAAAAAATTCTATTTTGACTATTAACACTTAATGATAAAGCATTTGCATATTTTGTGCCACAAAAAAAATCCAAAAATACACTTATTGGTAACTTTTGTTGCATTAACGGTAATGCCCCATTAATACAATGGCTTTCAAAGCCTTACCACATAAGGATTTGCTCAAATTTAGATCATAATAAATTTTCAGCAATCTTGTGTTAAAATTTGATTATTATTTATGCAATTTAAAGTAAAAAACTTTAATTGCGTGTAACAAAAATCCGTTAACCCGTCCGATAAAGTGTTAATATTTGTTAAAACATTAACTTTATGTAAACAAAAAATTGCACAATGGCTACTTTTTTATTGTTTAATATTTAAACAATTAACATTTTATTGTTTATTTTTTAATCAGGTAATCAATGATCACTGGCGCATGATCGCTAAACCATTCGTCCTTATAAACCCACGCACCAAGGGTACGATCTTTCCAATCTGGAGAGCACGCCTGATAATCAATCCGCCAACCCACATTTTTGGCACGAGCCTGACCCCGATTTGACCACCACGAATAAAGATCGGCTTCAGGGCGCACCACCCGAAACGTATCCACATAGCCCAAATCATCATAAATATGGTCAAGCCATGCCCTTTCGTGTGGCAAACAGCCTGACGATTTTTGGTTGCCTGACCAGTTTTTGATGTCAATTTTTTTGTGCACAATGTTGTAATCACCGCACACGATGATGGAACGGTTTTCGTCTCGCCATGCCTTCAAAATTTTTTGATATTCTTTTAAAAACAAATCCTTACAAGCTTGAGCATCTTCGCCTGATGACCCTGATGGTAAATACAAAGACGCAATGTGTACAGGTGTATCAAGCCCCCAAGCGGACAAATCAAAGGTCGCTGTCGTAAACCGCCCTTGAGTGTCTGCAAGTTCAAATCCCAGTCCGTCCACCACCGACACAAACGGCAATCGGCTATAAATCGCCACCCCTGCATACCCTGCTCGGAGCGCAGGAAACAGATGAGTATGCCAACCTTGGGGTTTGAATTTGTCCTGCCATTGTAAATGCGTCAGACGGGTTTCTTGCATACAAATCACGTCTGCCCCACTTTGCTCAATCCAAGCAAACAGCCCCTTTTTCTCGCTGGCTCTTAGACCATTGACGTTGATGGAGACCACTCGCAAAACTTTGTGATCGGGGTGGGTATTTTGGTAGCTTTGTTTGTCAATCATGGCTTTGCCTTTTGTTAAAAAATTAAGTATTTTACACTATCCATGACACCCTTTTTGTATTATGATAATTGATTTTACCAAAACATGACTTTCGCTCACTTTTTCCCCCACCCTGTTCGTCTGCTGGCTCCGATGGAAGGATTGACCGATCCTTTAATGCGACAAATTCTTACCCAAATCGCCCACGATCTTGGCACGCCCTATGATTGGTCGGTCAGTGAATTTATTCGGGTAACCCATTATCCTTTGCCAGCTCATGTGTTTTTAAAATATGTGCCAGAACTGCACCACGGTGGCAAAACTTTAAGCGGCACACCCATTCACATTCAGCTTTTGGGTAACAATCCAAGCACCATGAGTCAAAGCGCTGTTACGGCGGTCAGTTTGGGCGCAAAAGCCATCGATCTCAACTTTGGTTGCCCTGCCAAAACCGTCAATAACCACAAAGGCGGTTCGGTGCTGTTACAAGAACCCCATACCCTTTATGACATCATCAGCGCCGTGCGAGACGCCGTGCCAAGCCATGTCCCTGTTTCTGCCAAAATCCGCTTAGGCTACCACGACACAAACAACATGGACGACATCGCCTACGCCGTCCAAAAAGCAGGCACAAGCTGGCTTACCGTTCATGCCCGCACCAAAGCGGACGGCTATAAACCGCCTGCCTACTGGGAAAAAGTCGCACATTTTAAGCAACTGGGCATTCCTGTGATTGCCAATGGGGAAATTTGGCACGCCGACCACGCCAAAACGTGTATGCAACAAGCCCAAACGCCCCATCTGATGCTTGGTCGGGGAGCGGTAACACGCCCTGATTTGATTGCCACTTTGGCAGATAAAGCAAATACCTTGTCGTGGCAAGAACTGCTGCCGTATCAGTTGGCGTTTTTGGCGGACAATACCGACAACCAACAAGGGTTAATTGGGCGTTATAAACAGTGGCTCGGTATGCTAACGGCAGGTTATGCACAAGCAAAAACCGTGTGGGACGTGGTCAAAAAACAAAAACACAAAGACGACATCATCAGCGCCCTAACGTCATCTGCATGACTTTGTTTGCCATCGATCAAAAAAAAACGGATAACCATCGCTATCCGTTTTTTGTCATCAAACGCCCAAACGCTTAAGAAAACCACATGATCTCTTGCAAACACTGAATCAGGCGAATGTGCTGCTCGGCTGTGCCCACCGTAATGCGCAAATAGTCCTTGATGCGTGGCTTATCAAAATGACGCACGATCACGCCTTTTTCTCTGAGTTTTTCGGCAATTTCTTTGGCGGTCAAGGACTTATGCACAGGCTTGGCAAACAAAAAGTTCGCTGACGATGGTAAAATTTCAAAGCCAAGCCCCGTCAAAGACCGCTCGAGCTTATTACGCAAATGAATCACCGCCAAGCGTTTTTCTTCAAAATAGTCTCCGTCTGCAATGCTTGCCATCGCCGCCGCCTGTGCCACACGATCCAGTGGATAGCTGTTAAAACTGTTTTTGAGTGTGGTCAGCCCTGCAATCAAACTGGGGCACGCAAACGCCATACCCACACGCATACCTGCCAATGAGCGAGATTTGGAGAATGTTTGGGTAACGATGATGTTATCAAATTGGCTCACCAAAGCAATGGCGGACGCTGTTTGTGGCTCGTCAGCATAATCAATATACGCTTCATCAATGACGATCACCGAATTGGGGTGTTCACTGGCAAGCTTACGAATTTTATCCAGTCCCAATAAAATGCCTGTGGGAGCGTTAGGGTTTGCCAAAATAATCCCACCGCACGGCATACGATAATCATCGGTATCAATGCTAAAATCCGCTTTTAGGGGAATGACTTGGGTGGCAATGCTGTAGGTTTGTGCATAGACAGGATAAAAGCTATAACTGATGTCTGGCATCAAAATTGGGCGATCCTTGACAAAAAAACACGCAAAAATCAGCGCCAACACTTCATCAGAGCCGTTACCCACAAACACATTTTCACGGGTTAAGGCAGGATAAACTTGCCCATAATAGCGCACAATTTCATCTCTTAGGCTGTCTGATTCAGGTTCAGGATACAACCGCAGTTTATCTCCCGTTTCGGCAAGCACGTCAGTGATGGCAGCAGCGACTTTTGGGCTTGGGGGAAAGGGGTTTTCGTTGGTGTTTAATTTACAAAGGTTGTCGTGCTTAGGCTGCTCCCCCGGCACATAGGGCGTTAGGTTGCGAACTTTGGCACTCCAAAGGCGGTTACTGATGGTCATGATTTTTCCCCAAACTTTAACAATTTCAAAAAGTTATAACTTAACATCGCCATAACGATAACGAGCCGACAAGGCATGAGCGTCTAAATTTTCTTCAACCGCCAAAATGTCCGCCGTTT
>JBHAZZ010000106.1:0-3610 GCA_041781275.1 Moraxella sp. | reverse complement strand
CAGAGTAAACAAATGTGCCAATTATTAGGAATGAACTGCAACACCCCCACCGACATTGGTTTTAGCTTTGCTGGCTTTCGCAAACGTGGGGGCGAAACCGACCATCATGAAGACGGCTTTGGGATTGCTTTTTTTGAAAAAAATCTGCATGGCAATATTGGTTTACGCTTGTTTCATGATGACAAGCCCAGCCACACATCGCCCATCGCCGATTTGGTCAATCACTACCCCATTAAAGCCATGAACGTCATCGCCCACATCAGAAAAGCCACCACGGGCGAACACAGCCTTGCCAACACCCACCCCTTTGTGCGTGAAGTCTGGGGCGAACAATGGGCGTTTGCCCACAACGGACAAATGACCGACGCTTTTATCCGTCAAGTCCAACGCCTGTCCGCCAACGGCAATGCTGAATATTACACCCCCGTGGGCGACACCGACAGCGAATTGGCGTTTTGTTATTTATTAAACCGCCTAAAAGCCACCTTCAAAAGCCGTCCTTCTGACGAAGCGTTATTTACCTTTTTGACCGCACAATGTCGCTATTTGTCCGCCAATGGTTTATTTAACTGTTTGATTTCTAATGGAAATTGGCAACTGGCTTATGCAGGTAGCTTACTGTTTTATTTAACTCGCAAAGCCCCCTTTGGTGAAGCCACGCTGTCTGATGGCGAAATGAGCGTCAATTTTAGCGACGTTACCACAAGCAAAGACAAAGTAACGATTTTGGTTACCATTCCTTTGACCAATAACGAAAAATGGCAGCAGCTTGCCGTGGACGAATGCGTGATTTTTAAAGATGGCGACGTGATATTTCGTGATACGCCCAGCAAAAAAACCTACTTATCCATTGAAGAAGGCATTGAAATCGCCAGACAAGTGGGCGCAAGCGTCTAACGCTTTGATTTTTGTCCAATAACAAATACCGCTTGATACGTCAAAGGATATCGCCATGCGTTATTTTGTATGTCTTGCAAGGCATAGCGGTCATGATAAGCTTGACAAAAGGCGGATAATGTTTCTTTTGTCCACACAAAACGCTCACTTTTATGTTGTGCGTTTGGCTTAGCATTTGGTAAAGCAACGCCAGTTTGTTTGATGTGCCTTAATACCGCTTTGGGACTATCAAAATATAGCGTGTATGTTTTTTCAAATAATGTTAAAATCGTAAAGCCTGATTTTTGTAATATTTTGGATAATTCGTTCACTGACAGATAAGTTAATCCTTGTCCTGTCAGTGTTTTTATTTCTTTTAAATTATCAGGTAAAAAGCTACTCACTGCTAAAATCCCATCATCTGCCATGACATTGTACAAACGTTCACAAAGTTTTGGCAAATCTTCCAGCCACTGCACACAAGAACTGGACAACACCAAATCGGGCGATTTTGTCAGTATGTTTACCAAATCAAGCGTTTCAATATCGCCAATCAAAAAACGCACATCAAGGGGCAAATCCACGGCGTTTTGTTGAATTTTATCATATAAATCATTCAAATAAAGCGTATCTACTTGATAAGTTTGACAAAATTTCTGCGTCAAAAGCCCCGTGCCGCAGCCTATCTCCAATGCTATTTTTGGGTTTAATTGGGGGCAAGCCTGACGCAAAGCACACAACAGCTCGTCCACAATCAAAGCTTGCACTTTGGCATTTTGATGGTAACTGTGATAAGCACTGGCAAAATTTTTGGCGATTTGTTGGGTTTTGGGACTGGTTATCACAGGCTTTGTCATAGACTTTCCTTAGCCGCCAAAGCCTTTAACACATCGCCAAGATGTTTGATGTCCACTTCGGTTAGTCCACTATTTAGGCACAATCGTACTCTGGCGGTATTTTTGGGGACGGTGGGCGGACGAATGGGCAGCACATAAAACCCCGATTGTTGCAGACACCCAGCGTACTTAACCGCCCTGTCATTTTCGCCCAAAATGATTGGCACAATGTGGCTGTCTGACGGACAATTTAGCCCAAGCTGCGCAATCACACTTTGTAGCGTCTTACTTAATGCCCCCAAATGTGCACGTTCATGGTGCATACTTTGTACCTTATGAAACACAAAATTCGTCCACGCCATATTGATGGGGGGCAAAGCGGTGCTAAAAATCAACGGTCGCATGGTATTGATCAAATATGACCTTATCACGTCATCACAAAGCACATATCCGCCCACGCTGGCAAGCGCCTTACCAAAAGTTCCAAGCAAAAAATCAATCTTGGGGATCACGCCTTGCATTTGCGCCACACCAAGCCCCGTCTCGCCATACACGCCCACGCCATGAGCGTCATCAACATACAACTTGACATTATCAAACCGCTCTTTTAGGGCAACCAAAGCACGCAAATCCGTCATGTCGCCGTCCATACTGAACAAACTTTCGGTAACGATGATGATTTGCTGATAATGTGGGGAATTTTTATGCAAAATTTGTTCAAGCATGGCAAAATCTTGATGAGCAAAGCGCAAAAATTTCGCCTTTGACAGCCGCACGCCATCGATGATACTGGCATGAACCCATTTATCTGCCACAATCAACGTTTTATCATCACAAAGCGCTGGCAAAATCCCCACATTCATGTGATAACCACTATTAAACACCAACGCACTGCGAACAAATGCGGTTTTTAGGCTATGTTCTAGGTGTTCATGGGCGGCAAAATTACCCGTCAAAAGTCGTGATGACGTTGCCCCAAAGCGTTTATGCACCAAAGGCAAAGTATCCATGAATTCTTGGTACAAATCATGATTTTCACCGATTGCCAAATAATCATTACTGGATAAATTTAATAAATCAGGGGGTATCTGACGAAAGCTTCGGTAATGTGAAGTTTGCTGTAATTGCATTAATTGTTTGGCATAATCCATATTAAAATCCATGATGGTTTCCCACCCAAAAACCATCATTATAAGCAAAAATCTTTAAATTGCAAAGCCAAAACCCCATGATAAATAAACGTTCGTTTACTTAGATAAGCGGTTGTTTTTATGCGACAAAAGCACAAGGGCGCACACAATATCAAAATTCTCACCACAAAATGTAATGATTATTACCCAAATTGTTATATACTTGTTAATTTCTCCGACAGAATAAATTGACTAATCCAAATGCCATGTTATAATCCGTGATGGAAGATTTTATTGGCACAAGTTTATAAGTGTCAGACTTCCTAATTAATTACCCAAATAAAAGGTAACTCTTATGTTAAAACAATTATCTATTATTGCCGCCGCTGTTGCTATTGCTACCACTGCTTCTGCTAATGGCTTTACTTTTAAAGTGGGTGCAGGTTATCTAGATCCCACCGCTGACAAAGACATCGCTTCTGCAAACTTAAGCAAAGTTGAAGTAAGTGGCGAAGCTGCCATTTTGCCTTCTATTGACTATCGTTTTGGTAACTCACCTTTCTCTACCGAATTACTGCTTGCCAGCCCATTTGAGCATGACGTAACCGCCAATGATGGTGCAGGCAACCGAGTAAAAGTTGCTACATTTAAGCAATTGCCCCCTACCCTAACCTTTAAATATAACACGCCAGAGTTGCTACCTGGTTTGACCGCTAACGTAGGTTTGGGTGCTACTGTGCTTGTACCATACGAAGAAACATTTTTATT
>JBHAZZ010000105.1:0-23000 GCA_041781275.1 Moraxella sp. | reverse complement strand
CAATGCCTTTGCGTCCTGAAATGGCGGTGCTGATTTTGATGTCGTGGGCTTGCAGTTCGTTACGAGCCAAAATCTCTGCAAGTCGTGTACGGGCGACATTACAGCGCTCATCATCAATTTCTTCGTGTAGGGCAGACGCAGGAATCAGTTCATAACCAAACCCAAGCATGGTCTCTTCTACCACATGAAGCACCGACAGATGTGTGCTTGGCGACAACTGCAAAATCCATTTGGCTTTGGTGGCAACCAAATCGGTATCATCATTGAGATCAGTAACAAGTAGAACGTGCTGATACATCGTGTCCCCCATTTTAGGTTTGATTGGTTATGTGGTTATTATACCAAACTTTGGGGGTATGGGGGTAAATTATTCATGAATGAAACATGATACAGACAACATCAGTATCCAAAATTGCAAATAAAAATCCCCGATTCAGAATCAGGGATTTTTTAATATGGGGCGATTGATGGGGCTCGAACCCACGACAACCGAGATCACAACCCGGGGCTCTACCAACTGAGCTACAACCGCCATAAAACAAAACAGGCAAATGGCACGCCTAGCAGGATTCGAACCTGCGACCACCCGCTTAGAAGGCGGATGCTCTATCCAACTGAGCTATAGGCGCTCTGTGATGTTGGATAACCAACAAAAAGCCTAACGGCTCAAAAAAATGGTCGGAGTGGAGGGATTCGAACCCCCGACCCTCTGCTCCCAAAGCAGATGCGCTACCAAGCTGCGCTACACTCCGTTTATGTGGAGCGTATGATACTCATAAGCGTGTTTATTGTCAATGAATATTTTTGTATTTTGTGCGAAAAATCTGTAACTGATTGATTTTAAATTAATTGATTTTAAATTTAAATTTCGCAGACAATTTCCATGCCCAGTGCCATAGCGCCCCTTGTGCCACCTGTCAGGTGAATGATGGTGCGGTTTGGGTCTAGGTCGTGGAGTAGTGTACAAGCCCGCTTTGCTTTTGTGCCGCCACCACAAAGCACATAAATATCGCCCGTGGTGCTGTCAAGTAAGTCTTGGTTGAGCGTATCAAGTGGCTGATTGACGGCGTACAAAATGTGTCCTTTGGCATAGCTATCAGCGTCCCGAACGTCCCAAATGGTTTTGTCGGGGCTTGGCTGAAAGTCTTTGATGTCTAAGGTGTTGATCATTGGGGGTTTTCCTTATTTTGTGGGCTAGTTTTGTTGCCTTGGCGGTCAATCAGAAAAAAAGCGCCATGCTCGTCAGTAACGCCTGCCACACCATCTATAAAGGCGCTGGGCGTGGTATAAAGGGGGGCGATGACTTCTTTGCCTTGCTTATCTATATAGCCATAGCGTAAGGCTTGACCGCTTTGTACGCCAATGTTGGCAAGACCTTCGCTAAAGCCATCTGCTTTATCATAAATAAAGGCAATGACGGTACTACCTTGGGTGTCTAAGTATCCCCATTTGCCATCTACTTTGACAGCAATCAGCTCATCGCTGTACCAGTTATCGCTGTCTTGTAGCTTTGGGGTTTTTAGGGTTTTGCCTTGGGAATCAATAAAAGAGATTTTGCCGTTTTTGATGACTTTGGCACGTTGATTGCTAAAGCCCCAAGCGTCGTCGTATTGGGCTTTGATGACTTGTTTGCCTTTGGCGTTGATAAAGCCATATTTGTCACGTTCTTTGATGAGCGCCAAACCATCATCAAAACCATAAGCGTCTTGATATTTGGCAGAGATGACAACTTTGCCTTTGCTATCGGCATAGCCATACAAGCCATCTTTGATGACGGGGGTTAGGTTTTCGTTATAAACGCAGTCGCTGGTGGTAACGGCGTAGCGATAACCTTGGGGCAAAAGACTGTCATTTTCGCAAGGGCTGTCGGTGTCATCAAACGCATGGGCGACTGTGGCACAGCAGGCAAAAATGGCGATGAATAAGTGGGTTTTCATGATAAAATTTCTATTAACGTGCGTTTTAGTTTGTCCAATTTGTCAGCCGTCAAAGGGGTGTTGTCTTTGTCGCTGATATAAAACATATCTTCGGCACGTTCGCCCATGGTGGTGATTCTTGCCCCATGCACTTCCACGTCTAAGCGGTCAAACACCAAGCCGATGGTGGCAAGCAAAGACGCACGATCTTTGGTTACCAAGCTTAGGCGGTGATGGTTGGGGTGTCCTGCCCCTGTGTCTTGGCTAAAATCCACTTGGGTTGCCACATTAAAATGACGCAAACTGCGGTCAAAGCCAAAACTTGTGGTCTTGGTTATGCACGTTGGGCAGTCAAAGGCTTGGCTTAGGGTTTTGGTCAGTTCATTTTGGCGGTGTTTGTCGGTCAAAAAATCACTGGCAAGCGAACCGTGTTTGTCCCGTTTACAAAAGCGATCAATCAGCACATAACTGTCTAGCGCACACGCCACGCCATCAATGTCAGCGGTCAAAATATTGGCGTCCAATACCGAAAGCCCAAATTTATCCAGCACGCAAACGGTGGTAGAAAATAAACTGCGTTTGTCAGGCACACAAATAAATAAAGAAATGGCGTCCAAAGCTAAATCGCTGTGGGCTCTTAAGGCGATGATGGGGTCGCTGGGTAAGTGGTTTTTGTGGGTCAAAATTTCGTCAATTTGCCACGCAATGTCCACGTATTTTTGGGTCAAAAAATACGCTTCGCCAAACGCCTGCCATAGGTGTTCAATGGCGCTGTCGTCATGATGGAGTAGGGCTTTGGCTTTGTTTTTGCGGTTTTGGATCATTTGGTCTTTGTGTACAACGTGTTCGCCAAAAGTAAGTACTCTGTGGGTACGTTGATACAAGCGTTTTAAAAGAGCCGCCCGCCAAGTGTTCCAAAGCTGAGAATTGGTGGCGTTCATGTCGGCAACGGTCAGCACATAAAGGTGGTTAAGCCGTGCGGTGGTGCCGGTAAGTTTGGCAAAGGCTTTGATGACACTGGGATCATCGATGTCTTGTTTTTGGGCGGTCAAGGACATGGTTAAGTGTTCTTTGACCAGCCATGCGGCAAATTCACTGTCTGCCACGCTCATGCCATGCGACACGCAAAACTCATAAACAGCGTCCGCCCCAAGCTTACTGTGATTGCCGCCTTGACCTTTGGCGATGTCATGAAATAAGGCAGCGATGACCAAGATGTCCTTACGGTGTATCTGCTGATAGACTTCACTGACCAAGTCAAATTTTTGTTGGTAGGTTTCGTTGGTGGGATCGCTTAGGCGATGTAAAATGCGTATCAATAGCAACGTATGAGCGTCCACCGTGTAACGATGGAACAAGTCATATTGCATAAGCCCGATGATTTGCCCAAAGGCGGGAATGTAGCGCCCCAAAATCCCATGGCGTTTCATCAGGCGTAAACGGTGGAATAAGTGATTGTTTTCTTGTAAATTTTCCAAAAAAAGGGCTTGGTGCTGTGGGTTTTTGCGATAGTTGTCATCTATCAAATGCGCACAAAGCGATAATTGAGTTAGGGTGTTGGCGCTGATTTTTTTGATGCCAAATTGCCCCATGACCAAAAAAATGCTTAATAAAGTTTTGGGTTTTTTGGTGAACAAATCAGGGTCTTTGATGGCGATTTTTGGGGTGTCATTATCAAGGCTGATTTGATAAAAATCGTCATCTAGCTTGGTGTGGCTGAGTTTGGGATTGAGATAATTTTCAAAAAAATAATCGCAAAGCAGCTCAGACAAGCTTGCAACGGTCATGGCATGGCGATAATACAGACGCATTAAGGCTTCTAGTGCGGTGGTGTCGGTGTTGGAGTTTTGGGTGGCGTAGCCTATGACGGCGGCGATGCCTTTTTGAAATTCAAAGCCCAAACGGTCTTCGTGGCGACTTGACAGCGTGTGCAGGTGATGACGCAAACACCACAAAAAATTTTGTGCATGATGTAAGCTGTCGTACTGTTTTGGGGCAATAAATCCCACACGAACCAGATCAGACAAGTCTTTGATGTCATCAAAATAAAATTTGCCAAGCCAACCTAAAATGTGCAAATCTCTTAGCGTGCCGGGGGCGTTTTTGATGTTGGGTTCTAGGTTATATTCGGTGGCGTTATTGGCAAGATAGCGCTCTTTGCATTCGTTTAGTTTGACCCGATAAAAGTCATCAGCCGTCCAGTTTTGTTTGACCGCTTGTCTGGGTAAGGGGATAAATTGATGATTGCCTGTCAAAAATCGGGCTTCTAATAAGGCGGTGGCGATGGTGTGTTCTTGGGCGTGTTCATTAAGCTGCGTCGGTGTTCTTGGTGAAAAAGCAGGCAACAGACCAACGTCCCAAAGCATGGCGACAAACTGTCCGATTTCGTGTTCATAATTGTCCACGTCGCCCAAAAGCAGCAAATCCACGTCAGAATAAGGAAACAGTTCGCCACGCCCAAATCCGCCCACGCCAAACAGTGCTAAATGGTCAGGCAGTCCCACCACCCCAAAAAGGTGAATCAGCAGCAAATCTACCGCTGCCGTACGCAGTTTGATGGTGTCGGCAACAAATAAGGGAGCGTCTGCGCCTTTGGCTAATAATACGTCATTGATGGCGTGATTGATGTCGGTCAGCCATGTTTTGTATGTTTGGGTATAAGCATGACTGGGCGTATCAGCGGCAAACCAAGGAATGTCAGGTAGGGTAATCCCAAGCGTTTTGGACAGACATTCAAGGGTAACGCTTGGGGAAAGTGGGGCGGTTTGCATAGGCTAACTGTTTAAAAAACTCAAATCTTCATCAGGGCGTGCGGTGGTTACAATGCACCCATTGTCAGTAACAATCAAGGTGTGTTCCCACTGGGCGGAAAGCTTGCGGTCTTTGGTAATGGCTGTCCAACCGTCTTTCATGATTTTGGTTTGCCAAACACCTTGGTTGATCATCGGCTCAATGGTCAATGCCATGCCAGTTTTGAGTTCTATGCCTGTGCCTTGTTTGCCATAATGCAGTACCTGTGGCTCGCAGTGGAAACTTTTGCCAATGCCATGACCACAAAATTCACGCACAATGCTAAAACGTTCAGGCTCAACCACGTTTTGAATGGCAGCGCCGATGTCGCCAAGTCTTGCGCCGTTTTTGACCACGCTCATGCCAGCGTACAAAGCTTTTTGGGCGGTGTCCACCAAGCGTTTTGCCATGATAGAGCCTTCACCGATGATCCACATGGCGGACGTGTCGCCATAATAACCGTCTTTGATGACGGTAACGTCAATGTTGATGATGTCGCCATCTTTTAAGATACGGTCATGGCTTGGCATACCATGACAAACCACATGGTTAATGGACGTACACAAAGTATAAGGATAGCCTTTATAATTTAGGCAGGCGGGAATGGCGTTTTGGACTTCGGTGATGTGTTTGTAGGCTAAGTCGTCCAAAAACCCTGTACTTACCCCTGCTTTGACATGGGGGTCTAGGATTTGTAGGACTTCGGCGGCAAGCTGTCCTGCCACTTGCATTTTGGCGATTTCATCGGCAGTTAAAATGGGAATTTGACTCATAAAATACTCGGTATGGTTAATATATGGTTGGCTTTGATGAAAGTGTTAGTAATTGCTGTTACTTGTGCTTTCATCTAAAGCAAGGCTTGAATCTGTGGGGGTGGTAGAGCTTGGTAAAGCAGTGTCTTTGGGGGCAAGGTATAACGCCCCTTTTTGTCCACAGGCACATAATAAACAAGCGATGACTAATAAACTGATGGTTTTCATAACATTTTTAAAAGTAAAAGACTTGCTATTGTAGCACAAGACAACAGCCAATTAAAACGATGACAAAAATACGCAATTTTTACTGGTAAAGTTTTTTTTAATAATGCTATAATGCCAAAATTGTTTTCGTGGGGCGTGCCAAGAATGGCGTGCTCTGTAGCCACCACCCAGACGATGTCTATTAAAAAAATCGTCCAGTGTTAAAAGGAAATTTTATGTCGCTAACCAACCCAACTTTAGTGTTAAACTGTGGTTCATCATCTATCAAGTATGCGCTTATCAGCGAAGACGGAAATACCCGCGTTGAAGGTCTTGCTGAAGCCTTGGGCAACGCTGATGCTCGTGTCAAGCACACCCATTTGGACGGCACAAAAGAAGAAATTAGCCTACCAGGAGCGACCCATCAGCTTGCCCTGCAAAAAATCCTAGCACTCATAGAGCAGTATCACCCTGTGGCGGTTGGTCATCGTGTGGTGCATGGCGGTCGTGAGTTTTCATCGGCGGTTAAGGTTGATGACCATGTACTTAGCGAGATTAAACGCTTATCTATCCTAGCCCCCCTACATAACCCTGCCAACGCAGCTGGTATTGAAGCGGTATCAGCGATTTATCCTGATTTGCCACAAGTGGCGGTATTTGACACCGCCTTCCACCAAACCATGCCTGATGTCGCTTATCGCTACGCCATTCCAAAAGAGCTGTACGAAAATGACCGCATTCGCCGTTATGGTTTTCACGGCTCATCGCACGCCTATGTGTCAAATCGTGCCAGCGAATTGACCAGCAAGGACGGCAAACACGGCTGGCTTGTGGCTCACTTGGGCAATGGCTGTTCAGCAACTGCCGTTTATGATGGTAAAAGCCTAGATACATCTATGGGTCTGACCCCACTTGAAGGCTTGATGATGGGTACTCGCAGTGGTGATGTTGATCCAAGTTTGCACATTCACTTACATCGCACACTGGGCTTATCCATTGAAGAAATTGACACCCTATTGAACAAAAAGAGCGGACTTTTGGGGGTGTCGGGCGCTTCTAATGACCTGCGCACTGTAGAGCAACTTGCCAAAGACGGCAATGAAGATGCCAAACTTGCCCAAGCATTGTTCGCTTACCGTGTGGCAAAATACCTGTCTGGTCTAAGCTGTGCTTTGCCTGAGTTTACAGGTATTGTCTTTACAGGCGGTATTGGCGAAAATGCCGTTACCATGCGTCAGATGATTTTGGATAATATGCGTCATTTTGGCATTAAAGTAGATGGCGATAAAAACGCCGCATTGTCTCGTGGCGCAGAAGGGGCGTTCCATGCTGAAGGTTCATCTCGTGAACTTTGGGTCATTCCTACAGACGAAGAATACCAAATCATGAGCGAAACTTTGGCGGTGCTTGGTCTATAACTGTATTTAGTCTGTAACCGTAGTCATCATTCATTGTACAACGTACAGCAAGGAATGGGTAAGTTAAGGTGGTATTGGGGATTGAGCGGTGGCTTCACGCTTTCCAAATCTTGGCTTACCCAAAGTTAAAAAGAGTAAATCCTATGAAAACTTTATTATTAATTCCTACCACGCCTAAGATTGCCCTTGGTGCGGTTGCCAAAAATTTAAGCGAAGAGCTGGGCGCAAGTTTACTTTCTCCATTTGCAGGTCATGGTGATGAACAGCTGCGTCATGCCATCAGCGAAGGACAGCTTGATGAATTGCTTGAGCGCATTGTTGCCACTCAAGTGGATGATCTGACCGTGGTGCGTGGCGTGGTTGCCAGCGACAAAACCCCTTATGCCAGTCAAGTCAATAAGGCGTTGGCGTATGGGCTAGATGCCGATGTGGTGTTTGTTACTGATAATGTTGATGATTTGTCAGTATATGCCGCTGAATTTGGTGGCGCAAAAGGCGAGCGTGTGTTTGGGGTGATTGTTTCTTGTGCGTCCCCTGAAAGCTGTCCTGTGCCTGTAGCATTTACTGAAATTGCCAGTACCACCGAAGATGGCGACTTGCGCCACGTCAATAAAGACGTATTAGATGCCTACAAAGCGTCCGATCGTGTCAAAAAACTGTCGCCTTATGCGTTTCGTAACCAAGTGGTAAAAATCGCCCAGTCTGCCAAAAAACGCATTGTTCTGCCAGAAGGCGACGAGCCACGCACCATTGAAGCGGCTGCCATTTGCCAAAGTCGTGGCATTGCTCAGTGTGTGCTGTTGGGCGATAAAGCCAAAATTGAAGCGGTAGCAAAAGAGCGTGGCGTAACTTTGCCTAGCGACATTGAAATCATTGAGCCAAGCAGCATTGCCGATAAGTATGTTGCACCGATGGTAGAGCGCCGTAAAGGTAAGATTGACGAAGCAGGCGCCAAAGAAGCCCTAAAAGACACGGTGGTGCTAGGTACGGTCATGCTTTATGTGGGTGATGTAGATGGCTTGGTGTCTGGTGCGGTGCATACCACGGCTGACACCATTCGTCCTGCCTTTCAGTTGATTAAGACTGCGCCAGAATACAGCCTTGTGTCCAGTGTGTTCTTTATGCTACTGCCTGAGCAAGTGGTGGTTTATGGCGACTGTGCAGTCAATCCCAACCCAACTGCCGAGCAGCTTGCCGAGATTGCCATTCAGTCAGCCCAGTCTGCCAAAGCCTTTGGTATTGACCCTAAAGTGGCGATGATCAGCTACTCAACCATGAATTCAGGTTCGGGCGAAGACGTAGAAACGGTCAAATCTGCCGTAGAGATTATCCGTCAAAGAGCGCCAGAGTTAAAAGTTGATGGTCCTTTGCAATTTGATGCCGCCAGCGTGCCCAGCGTAGGCAAACAAAAAGCGCCAAATTCTCCCGTGGCAGGTGAAGCCAATGTCTTTATTTTCCCTGATCTTAACACAGGTAACACCACCTACAAGGCAGTACAAAGAAATGCAGGCGTGATCAGCGTAGGCCCCATGCTACAAGGTCTTAATAAGCCTGTTAATGACTTGTCTCGTGGCTGCTTGGTTGATGACATTGTCTATACCATTGCTTTGACCGCCATTCAAGCCATTGGCGATAACGCTTAATTTGTGATGTGATAAAATGGGTTAAAAAGCAATTTTTAGCCCATTTTTACAATGGCGAATCATTTTAAAAATCTATTCACACAAAACCAACAAGGTTTAGCGTTTGGTTTTCTTGAAAAAGTCATAAATTTGCCCCATTGACAAGGTATAATTTTTAGATGCTAGGAGATTTGGCGTGGCAAAATTGATTAAATTACACCGCTCAAAAAATGACCGAATGATTGCAGGGGTGTTTGGGGGTGTGGGTGAATATTTGGGTTGGTCGCCCAATATGTTGCGCCTGTTATTTGTGCTGTCCATTCCTTTGACGGCAACGGTAAGTTTGTGGGTGGCGCTGATTGCGTATTTGGTGATGTATTTGGTCATGCCTGAAGCCACACCGCAGTCTTATTTGGAATATTATGACAATAATCCCAATCGCTTAAATTAGCGTTAAACATTTAAATTACTTAAAAAGACGGCTGAAAAGTCGTCTTTTTTCATTTCTAAAATGGGGGTGGGTTGTGATAAAATAGAGCATTTATCATTACATGACTGGTATATTATGACAAGCACAAAAGAATCCATGACCTTTCAACAAATTATCTTAACCCTTCAAAACTACTGGGCAAGCCGTGGCTGTGTGGTGTTGCAGCCTTATGACATGGAAATGGGCGCAGGGACGTTTCACACGGCGACATTTTTGCGTGCCTTGACCCCCGAAAAATGGAACGCCGCCTATGTCCAGCCGTCTCGCCGCCCAACCGATGGACGCTATGGCGACAACCCCAACCGCTTACAGCATTATTATCAATTCCAAGTGGTATTAAAGCCCAATCCTGCCAATATCCAAGAGCTGTATTTAGGCTCGCTAGAAGCGTTGGGGATTGATACTTTGACCCATGACATTCGTTTTGTGGAAGACAACTGGGAAAGTCCAACCTTAGGTGCATGGGGCTTGGGCTGGGAAGTGTGGCTAAACGGCATGGAAGTTACGCAGTTTACTTATTTTCAGCAAGTTGGCGGTATTGAGTGCTTCCCTGTTACGGGTGAGATTACTTACGGGCTTGAGCGTCTTGCCATGTATATTCAAGGCGTGGACAGCGTCTATGATTTGGTTTGGACGGACGGCGAATTTGGCAAAGTTACTTATGGCGATGTGTTCCACCAAAATGAAGTGGAACAGTCCACCTATAATTTTGAATACGCCAATGTGGATAAGCTGTTTGAGCTGTTTGATTTTTATGAAGCGGAAGCCGACAGACTGGTGGTGGTGAATTTGCCACTGCCTGCTTATGAAATGGTGCTAAAAGCAAGCCATACCTTTAACCTGCTTGACGCTCGTGGGGCGATTAGCGTTACCGAACGCCAACGCTTTATTTTGCGTGTGCGTACACTGGCTCGCAAAGTGGCGGTAAGTTATACCAAGGCTCGTGCCAAGCTTGGTTTTCCATTGGCGGACGAAGCGCATAAGGCGGAAGCGCTGGAGAAATGGCTACCAAAAGGTGAGTGATAAAAAAACATTGAGTTAAGTTTAGATGACATTTAAAGGGCTGTGTTATGCGCCAGATTGTAAAAAAGATCGTATTTATTGGTCTTGGCTTATCGCTGAGTGTTTTAGCTAACGCTGTGCCAAATGTTTGGACGTCGGGATTGCAGATGGGCATTTATGGTTTTGTGATAACCAATCACCATAATCAAGAATTGCACTTAAGCTGCAATGTTGCACGGGACGAGACCGTAGGTCATGGTGTTTTTTATAATGCAGATATCAATTTGCCATCGGTCGATTTAAGTATATCAACTGGCGTTAATGCAGAAAATGACGATTTGAGCTTTTTAATTGACGATAATGTGCCATTAACAGAGTATGATTTAATGATGGATACGGCTAGATTTTTCAAAAAGATGATATCGGCAAAGAAAATTCAAGTTTATCATAATAATCAAGAATTGGGGGTGTTTACGCCTTCAGCAAATAGCAGAACTTCTCAATCTCGTATCATGCAAAAAGAGTGTATTAATGGGTTAGGTTAGTAAAAATAAGCCATGTTTGTTTATTTTTATTAATTTTAAGGAGTAGTTATGAAATCTATGTTATCTAAATTGTTCATCACACTTGGGCTAGTCATCAGTGTTAGTGCTTGTGGTTTTGTTGGCAACACTGGCGAAGAAAGTCGTTATGAGCAGCGTGATGACCGAGACGATCGCTACGAAAATCGTGATGACGACCGTGATGATCGTGATGAAGATCGCCGCTATGACCGAGATGACGATCGAGATGATCGTTATGACCGTGATGACGATCGAGACGATCGACGTGATAATGACCGTGATGGCGATGACGATTGATGGCTGTTATTTTTTATAAATAACGCACAGACTGATGACTTGACATATCCATCAAACGATGGGTGGTGGGGTTGTCAGTCTTTTTTGGGTAATGTCGCTCAAACAAACCATGATTTAGATGTCTTGGTAGAAAATAAGACCCACAAAATGTTACTGCCAAGTCCAATCCTGACCATAAATATTCATGAAATTGGTTGTGTGTGTTGCAGCCACAATAATTTTTAAATAATTTCAACAAATTAAGGTAAATTATGACCACAATCTTATTTGAACTTGGCACCGAAGAGCTGCCCCCAAAATCCTTAAAAACCTTGCGTGATGCTTTGACAGACGCTGTCAAAAACGCTTTGACTGCCGCCAACATCAGTTATGAGCAGATTAAGCCATTTGCTGCGCCACGCCGTTTGGCATTACAGATTGTCGGCATCAGCGACAAACAGCCCGACCGCAGCGAGCAAAAGCGGGGACCTGCTGTCAAGGCGGCTTTTGATGGCGATGGCAGTTTGACCAAAGCAGGTCTTGGCTTTGTCAATGGACTGGGCATTACCAAAGACGACATCATCACCATCAGTACCGACAAAGGCGACTACATCGGCTATGAAATGAAAGTGCAAGGCAAAGACACTACCGAGCTGTTGCCAGCCATTTTGCAAAAAGCCTTAGATGAGCTACCCATCGCCAAACGTATGCGCAGTGGTGCTGACCGTCATGAATTTGTTCGCCCTGTGCAGTGGGTGGTGCTGATGGCGGACAATGGGGTAATTGATGCGACCATTCAAGGACACAAAACGGGCAATCTAACCCGTGGTCATCGTTTCCATGCGCCTGATTTTATTGAAATTGCTCATGCTGATGACTATGAAGCGACTTTGCAAAATGCCAAAGTCATCGCCGATTTTGATAAGCGCCAAGCGTCCATCAAAGAGCAAGTTGCCAAACTGTCCGATGGGGTGGGTGCAGTTGCCATCGTGCCTGATGAGCTGCTTGATGAAGTAACGGCGCTGGTGGATTTGCCTGTGGCGTTACGAGCCAGCTTTGAAGAGCGTTTTTTGGCAGTGCCCCAAGAAGCCCTAATCAGCACCATGCAGGCTGACCAAAAGTATTTTTGTTTGACCGATGCCAATGGCAAACTGCTGCCGTATTTTATTTTTATCAGCAATATCAACAGTAAAGACCCAAGTCAGGTAATTTTGGGTAATGAAAAAGTGGTACGCCCACGCTTATCAGACGCTGAATTTTTCTTTTTGCAAGACCAAAAACAGCCCCTATTTGCCTTGACTGAAAACCTAAAAACACGCATTTTCCAAGACAAACTGGGTACGATTTGGGAAAAATCAGAACGCATTGCAAGCCTTGCTGCCTTTATTGCCGCACAGATGGGCGCTAATGTAGAAGAAGCAACACGAGCGGGGCTGTTGTCCAAATGCGACCTTGCCAGGACCTTGGTGGGCGAATTTCCTGAATTACAAGGGGTGGCAGGGACATATTATGCCCGTTTAAATAACGAACCCAAAGCAGTGGCAGACGCCATAGAAGAGCAATATTTGCCCAAATTTAGCGGTGATACATTGCCCAAAACCGACATCGGCACAGCGCTGGCGTTGGCAGACCGCCTTGATACGCTGGTGGGGATTTTTGGCATTGGCGAGATTCCCACAGGTTCAAAAGACCCCTTTAGCCTTAGACGTGCGTCCATTGGTGTGCTTAGGATTTTGATTGAGAAAAAATTGCCATTAAATTTGGTGGTGCTGATTGAACAGGCGCTGTTGGGTTATGGCAACAAAATTGACAACCTTGGCAAAACCTTTAGCGAAGTGATGGAATTTATCAACGCACGTTATCGGGCGATGTACGAAGACCAAGGCGTGGCGGTGGATACGATTTTGGCGGTGCAAGCCATCAATCCGCATATGCCACTGGATTTTGATGAGCGTATCCGTGCGGTGCAGGCGTTTCGTGCGTTGCCACAGGCACAAAGTTTGGCAGAAAGTAATAAACGGGTTGCCAATATTTTAGCCAAAGCAGACACTAAGCCAAGCGACAGCGTTGATGAAGCATTATTGCAAGAAGTAGCGGAAAAAGCCTTATTTGCTGCCGTTTGTCTGGCAAAAGAGACCACATATCCTTTGCAGGCGGCGGCAGATTATCAAGGGGTACTTGGTCATTTGGCAAAATTGTCCGAGCCTTTGTCCGCCTTTTTTGATACGGTGATGGTCAATGCCGATGACAGCGCCCTAAAAAATAACCGTCTGGCATTATTAAAACAAGTGCGTGAGCTGTTTTTGAGTGTGGCGGATATTGGACTGTTGCAAAGTTAAGAAAACCAAATCTAAAAAAAGCATTGTTCTTAGAAGGGGCAATGCTTTTTTATGGCAAATTTATTACCAATCGGGTAAAGTGATTAAAAGTAATTGGAGTAAATAGGGTGTCCTGACATTTCATATTTGCCATTAAACTCAAGATTTAGCCAGTTTTAAGGCAAAAACGCTTAGTTTAGTTCTAAACACTTTCTAAATCGTAATGAGCGTTATGAAGTGTCGGGATGTTCTAGATGCTTATTAAAAAAACACACAAATAATTTGTGTGTTTTTATTGAGTATCTAATTTTAGATATTACGTTCGTAAACGGGGAATTTGTTACATACGTTAGCAACTTTGGCACGCACCGCTTCTAGGGTTTCTTCTGCGCCACGAGCGTCCAAAATGTCGCAAATCCAACCTGCAAGTTCAATACATTCTGCTTCTTTAAAGCCACGGGTAGTAACCGCAGGCGTACCAAGACGAATGCCTGAAGTTACAAAGGGCGACTTAGGATCGTTGGGTACGGAGTTTTTGTTGACGGTGATGTGAGCGTCGCCTAGCCATTTGTCGGCTTCTTTGCCTGTGATGCCTTGTTTGATAAGGCTGATGAGCATCAAATGGTTTTCGGTGCCGCCTGATACCACGTCATAACCACGCTCAATGATGGTTTTTGCCATGGCTTTGGCGTTTTTGACCACTTGTTGTTGGTAGGCTTTGTATTCGTCGCTCATGGCTTCTTTAAAGCAGACGGCTTTGGCAGCGATGGCGTGCATGAGTGGGCCGCCTTGAGTACCAGGGAATACCGCAGAATTGAGTTTTTTCTCAATTTCTGGGTTGGCTTTGGCAAGGATAAGTCCTGAACGTGGGCCACGCAAAGTTTTGTGGGTGGTGGTTGTGGTAACGTCGGCAATTTGCACAGGGCTTGGATAAACACCTGCCGCCACCAGACCTGCTACGTGCGCCATATCTACGAATAAATAAGCGCCAACGCTGTCGGCGATTTCACGAAAACGCTGCCAGTCCATCACTTGAGAATAAGCCGAAAAGCCTGCGATGATCATTTTGGGCTTGTGTTCGTTGGCAAGGCGTTGGATTTCGTCATAATCCAAAAGCCCATTTTCATCAATGCCATAGTGTACGGCATTGTAAGTTTTGCCAGAAAAAGACACGCTGGCACCATGTGTCAAATGTCCGCCATGCGCAAGGCTCATGCCAAGCACGGTATCACCCGCTTCTAATAAAGCAAGATAAACGGCGGCGTTGGCGTTAGAGCCTGAATGCGGCTGAACGTTGGCATAATCTGCACCAAACAAGGCTTTGGCACGGTCAATGGCAATTTGTTCCACCACATCAACGTGTTCACAGCCACCATAATAACGCTTGGCAGGATAGCCTTCTGCGTATTTGTTGGTTAGGCTAGAGCCTTGAGCTTCCATCACAGCAGGTGAACAATAGTTTTCTGACGCAATCAGCTCAATGTGATCTTCTTGGCGACTGGTTTCAGCGTCCATGGCAACCGCAAGCTCGGGATCGTAAGCGTGTAGAGAGATTTCTTTAAACATAAAAGCTCCGTAAAAGGGAAAGCACCAAATAAATGCCCTAGTTTATCACAAAATATTTAAAATATCCCAAGAGTTTTGCCGCTTATCATGACAAAAATTTTGTTTATCTTGAAAATTTTTTTAGGGCAAATGATAACAAAAATGTACAAATTTTTAGTGAACAGGTAACACGTCATTTGTAGTTTACAGTATAATGATAAGTTTTACCAAATTTTAACAATAAAATCATGAAAACATCTGTACAACACATCAAAAAATTGACTCAAAATTTGTTGGTTGTCGGGATAATGACAGCTGGCGTGGCACTACCAACTTTTGCTCAAAGTGGTGGTTTGGCAAGTTTGTTTGGGCAGTCCCAAAAACAAAAATTTTTACCTGTAAATCAATCTTTTAAGGTACAGACCGCCCAACAAGGTGAGACACTGACGGTTACGTTTGACATCACACCGGAACATTATATTTATAAAGATAAATTGACCATTGCCCCTGTTGATGGGCTGACGGTGCTGCCTCCACAGTTTGATAGGTCGTCCACCATGGTAGATGACCCTGAATTTGGAACAGTGGCGGTGTTTGAAGAAGACGTGGTGGCGACGTTTACATTAAAAAGTGAGCAAAATTTAAACAGTTTTCCCATCACTGTCAAATGGCAAGGCTGTGCCAAGGCAGGGCTATGTTATCCGCCTGAAACCATCAAAACCACCATCACGCTTGCTGCCAGTAAAGCTCCCGAAAGCAAACCAAGCGAAAATAAGGCGGTCATTCATCAGGCACAAACAATAAAAAGCGACCAAAAAGACCCCGTAACTGGACAAATTGCCCCATCTGTGTCGGGCGTTGAACCACCTGTGGCAAACACAAACCCACAAGATAACCCATCTGTGTCAGCCAAAGAACAAAATTTGGTCAGTATGCCTGCGGTAACAACTGACACAAATGGGCAAATTTCCGACCAAATTGTTAGTCAAACAGGTCAAGCGGACTTGTTGGGTGTGGATAATCATGATAACGCTACCCCAACCAACGATGGTTTTGGTGGCATTGCTGCTGCTCAAACGTCAAATCATTTGACAGGTGAGACGACCGCCACGCTGCAAACTGAGTCATCGCTTGGTGCAGAGTTGACCGCTTTGGACGAAAAAGACATGAGCCGTCATCAGCCCATCAAAGCACAAAATGATCCTTTTGGTATCAAAGAAAAGCCCGTCATGGCGGTATTTTTGCTGTTTTTGGCGGGGCTTTTGTTGGCTTTTACACCGTGCGTCTATCCGATGATACCGATTGTCGCCAATATTGTCGCTCGGCAAAAAAACGTCAGCCCCCTGAAAGGATTTTTGTTGTCGTCAGGCTATGGCGTGGGCGTGGCGACCGCTTATGGGATTTTGGGAGCGATTATTGCATGGTTAGGACAGGCGGTAGGAATTTTGGGTTGGTTACAAAACACTTACATTTTGGCAATATTTGCCGTAGTGTTTGTGGTGTTGGCACTGGCGATGTTTGATCTAATTCAGTTACGCTTGCCAAGCAAACTTAGTCATGCCTTACAACAAAAATCACAAATGGCGGACAGTTTGCTTGGCAGTGTTGGTGGTAGCTTTCTTGTGGGACTGCTGTCGGCACTTGTGGTGTCGCCTTGCGTGTCGCTACCGATGGCAGGGGCATTGACCGCCATTTCTACCAGTGATAGCGTGGCGCTTGGGTTTGTGGCTTTATTTATGTTGGGGCTTGGCTTGTCGCTGCCTTTGATGATGATGGGGGCGCTGCAAGGCAAATTTATGCCCCAAGCCGGCGAATGGACGGCGCACGTCAAAAGCTTTTGTGGGCTGTTGCTGCTTGCGGTGGCGGTCAGTTTGCTTGAACGCATTGCCGGCGGACTTTTGGTATTTGTGGCTTGGGCGATGTGGTTTGCGCTGTTTGCCGTATGGGCGTTTCGCCTAAAAACGCTGTTATTTAAAGCGGTGGCGCTAATGAGTGCGGTTTGGTCTGTTTGTTTGATGGTGGGCATGGCGATGGGAGCAAGCGACCCTTGGCGACCCTTATCAAATCTTGGCATGACCGCCCAAGCGCCACAGCCCAAAGCAGATTTGCACATCACCACACTGGCGCAATTAGATGAAATTTTGGCTCGTCATGACAAAGTGCTTGTTGATGTAACTGCCGATTGGTGTGTGGAATGTCGCATCATGGAGCGCACATTGTTTACCAACCGCCCAGCAGCATTGTCCGCCTATCAAGTGGTTAAATTAGATGTGTCCGAAACTACCGATGACAGTAAAGCCGTGTTTGGGCGTTATCACATCTTTGGTCCACCGGCGCTGCTGATTTACCACAACAACCAATTACAAAACGTACTGCTTGGCGAAGTAAAACGTGCTGATTTTGAACAAGCCCTAAAAGGGGCGTTGTGATTTTGATATGATTTGAAGTTTTTTGGGATAACAGATGACCAATTTTTTACGTTTGATCAGTTTTTTGGAAGGGCTGTCATTTATTTTATTACTTGGTATTGCCATGCCGTTCAAATACTTTTTGGACACGCCGTTTTTGGTGCCTTATGCAGGTATGTTTCATGGGGTCATGTTTGTTGGCTTTTTGGTGCTGCTTTTGGTGGTGTGTCAGGTCAAAGGTTGGTCGCTCAAGGTGTTTTTGATTGGGCTTGTTGCGTCAATTTTGCCTTTTATGCCGTTTTGGTTTGAGCGTTATGTTTATCATTTGGACATGGCAGACGCTCAAGATGATGAAGATGAATAAACGGGGTTAATATGTTGTCTATAAAAAAGCCAGACACTCATGAAGTGATGTCTCCCAAAAAAAATTTAGACATTCCCGTTGCCACAGTGGTATCGGTGGCTTTGCACGCTTTTGTGATTTTTGGGATTGGTTTTGCTGCTGGTACAAGCCCTGATGATATGGCGCAAGAAGTGGCGACAGTTTTTAGTCAAAATACCGAAAAAAATGAAGACGCACGTTTTATTGCCAACGCCAGTCAAGAAGGTGGTGGAGAAGTACGTCAGCAGCTTCGTCAAGAAACCAACCAAATCAGCCCTGACACTGACGAAGAAATCAGTGAAACTCAAGACATTATTAATTTACAAAAACAAACCCGTCAGCAAGCTTATCAGCAAAGCTATCTAAGAACCACACTTTCGGTGCGTTATACCAACAGCCAAAGCGATAACGAACATGAAAAAAAGCAAGACGATTTAGAAGCCCAAGAAGAACGCATACGCAAAAAAATCCGCACCCTAGAAGCACAGCTTTCACAAAAACAACAAGATTTTGCGTCCAAGACCAACACTCAAACCGTTACGGGTAATGCCACCACACACGGCGTGGCTGCAAGTTACCTAGAAAATTTCCGCCGTCATGTGGAGCGGGTCGCCAACCAATATTACCCAGAACAGGCTCGTCGCCAAAACATCATGGGTGATGTCAGATTGATGGTGATTGTTGATGCCAAAGGTCAGGTCAAAGCCATCACCTTGCTTGAGTCTTCGGGGTCAAAAATCCTAGATGAAGCCGCCAAACAGTCGGTGCGTCAATCTGCGCCTTATGGGCATTTTGATAAAGAAATGGGTGAATTACAAGAACTTAGAATCATTCGTACTTGGCGATATAGCGACCAATTAGAAATAGATGAATAGATTGATGTTTGGCTTACCCATCTATAATAAAAACTTTAAAAAGAGAAAAATCACACCATGAGCGAATCTGTCATTCCCCCAGAAACTGCCGACACCGCCAAAGAAATTTTAAGCGAAGCCAATAAAGTGGCTGAATCTGCTACCCATAACGCCAAAGAAGTTACCAAAGAAGTGGCGCAGCAAACCACCGAAACCGTAACCCACGCCAGTGATTATACGCTGCATTTGCTTGGTGTTCCTGTAGATACTCAAACACTCATCAATAACTCGTCAGCCATTGCCATCAAGCTTGTGTTGGCGATTGTAATTTTTGTGGTGGGTAAATGGATTGGCAAAAGACTGGTGAATGTCGCCAAACGTGCCATGATAAAAAGCTCTTTGGACGGTACAGCGGTTAGCTTTTTGGGAAATTTGTTGTATGGCATTGTTTTGGCAGCGGTGGTGCTTGCAGCGCTCAATCAGCTTGGTATCAGTACCACAAGTTTTGTGGCGGTGCTTGGGGCGCTGACCGTTGCCATCGGTGTGTCTTTAAAAGATCAGGTGTCCAATTTGGCGGCAGGCGTGTTGATTGTGATTTTTCGCCCATTTAAACGGGGTGATTCGGTAGAAGTGGCAGGCTATACAGGACGTGTCCAAGAAATTACTTTGGTGAACACTCGCATTCGTACTGCCAACAACCACGAAGTCATCATTCCTAATGGCGATATCATGACCAAAGCAAGCGTCAATTACAGCTCTTTAATGCACCGACGTTTGGAAGTTACGGTAGGTATCAGTTATAACAGCGACATCAAAACCGCCAAAGACGTGATGATGGCTGTTGCTGGCGCCCATCAGGATGTGATACACCAAAGCGATACCGTGGCGATTGTAGAGCCGCCTTTGGTGCGAGTAACAGCATTGGCGGACAGTGCGGTCAATCTGACCTTATATGTCTGGACGGATAATGATTTGTGGTTTGCCACGCAGTGTGGCTTACTAGAACAAATCAAATATGCCTTTGATGAAGCTGGCATTACCATTCCTTTCCCCAATCGTACACTACAAATTGAAGGGCTAGACACCCTAAAAAATACCTTAATAAAATCTTAATCGGTACAAATAAAAAAAGGGCAATTCATTCATGCCCTTTTTTTAGTATCTTGCGATTAGTATCTTGCGATTAATGACCGGCTTTTAAATTGGCGCAGCGATCATCACGATAACCGTTGGTACAAGCTTTATCAATCCAAGATTGCGCTTGGGCAAGGTCTTTGGTGGTGCCTTGACCTTTTTCGTACATGACGGCAAGATTGTATTGTGCGGTGGGGTTGTTTTGTGCGGCGGATTTTTCAAACCATTTAAAGGCTTCTTTGTAGTTTTGGGCAACGCCTTGACCTTGGTAATACATCATGCCAAGATTGGCTTGTGCCAGTTGTGAGCCTTGATTGGCGGCTTTGAAGTACCACTGTTGGGCACGTCTTGCGTCTTTGGGAACGCCATCGCCGTTTTCGTACATCACGCCCAAATTGTGCTGTGCTTCTTTTGACCCTTGTTCGGCAGATTTTTGAAACCAGTAAAGGGCGTTGGTGTAACTTTGGGTTACCCCTTTGCCTTGGTAATACATGGCGCCAAGTTCAAGTTGGGCGTACATATCGCCGCTTTCTGCCTGCTGTTTGGTTTGGTCAAAGTCGCTTGCCCAAACAGACATAGAGCATACCACACCCAAAAGCACTGCTAAAAATTTGTTGGTTTGTTTCATAAATAACACCAAATTAACCAAAATTCATTGGATACATTCCAATGCTTTGGCTAATATTATAGCAGATTTTTTTGGGTCTTGATTAAAGTTTAATCAACTTTTTTTGTAAAAAAATGTCAGTGCAAAATATAGGGATTATCAATACCCAATGATGACAAAATCCCAATCTCAAACCCTTCCATTTCGTCTTGCTCCGCTTGTCCAAGCTCGTGGTCAAAGCCAAGCAAATGCAGTACGCCATGCACCACAAGGTGCGTTAGATGGTGCTGAAACGTTTTGCCTTGTTCGTGTGCTTCTTTGGCGACCACGTCATGACAAATTACCAGTTCGCCAAGCGGTATTTCACCCATCTGTCGAAACAGCATATTGGGTAAGCCACTGGGATAAGACAAAATGTTGGTGGCATAATCTTTGCCCCGAGCGTCCAAGTTTAGGGCGTGCCCTTCATCACTGCCACAGACATAAATGTCAAGCGATTTGGGCAAGGCGCAAAAATCTTGGGGGGCAAAGGTTTCTTCAAAAATAAATTCAGGCAATAGCAAGCCATCATGAATACGCTCACCGATATAGGCAAGTGTGGCAGTAAACACTTGTAGTAATTCGTCTTGTGAATAGACGCTCACCACTTCATCAGACAAGTCATCGCCAAAGCTAAGATTTAGGGTAAAGGCACTCATGATTGATTGTCTTGATGGTCGTGTTTGTACTCTTGATTCATCGATTGCCACAGCACAAAGGTTTCTTGTTGTTTGGCAAGCTCTTCTTGACGGCGCTGTTTGCGGCGTTCTTCTTGACGTTTTTCTTGTTCGGCGGCTTCCACCACGTCATAAGCGTCATACGCTTCCACGATTTTTTGTACCAAATGATGACGCACCACGTCTTTTGAATTAAAGCGGGTGATGTGAATGTCGTCAATGCCGTCCAAGATTTCTAGCGCTTGCACCAGTCCTGACTTTTGTCCACGGGGTAAGTCAATTTGCGAAGTGTCGCCCGTAATTACCGCCCGAGAGCCGTAGCCCAAACGAGTCAAAAACATTTTCATTTGTTCGGGCGTGGTGTTTTGGGCTTCATCTAAAATTACAAAGCTGTTATTTAGGGTGCGACCACGCATATAAGCCAAGGGCGCAATTTCAATGATTTGCCGTTCAATGAGCTTGCCCACCTTTTCAAAGCCGAGCATTTCGTACAAAGCGTCGTATAAGGGGCGCAAATAAGGGTCAATTTTTTGGGTCAAATCCCCCGGTAAAAAGCCCAATTTTTCGCCAGCTTCTACTGCAGGACGTACCAACAAAATCCGCTCAATCTCGCCACGCTCTAGCATATCTACCGCTGCCGCCACCGCAAGGAAAGTTTTGCCCGTACCTGCAGGACCAACCCCAAAACTGATGTCGCAGGTGAGAATTTTTTGTACATATTGCTGCTGATTGGCGCCACGGGGGGTAATGCGACCTTTGCGAGTGCGTAGGCTGACGGGGGTGCTGGTGTCGTGGGTGGGGGCGCTGTCATCACTGTGTGATAGCTTGGATTGTACAAGTAAATGCAGCTCTTCGCCTGTGATGTTGTCTTGCTCTTTGGCAAGCTCTATTAAGCTGTTTAAAATCTGTTCGCCTTCAGCCACTTTTTCTAACTCGCCCGATAACAAAAAACTGTCAGGACGTTGAACGATGGTAATTTCAAGGCGTTCTTGAATGTATTTTAGGTGCTTGTTGTATTCGCCAAGCACGGTTTTAAGTTCATTGGGACTTAAACTAAAGGGAAGTGTGCGTGTGATACTCAAGGAGTTTCCTTATCATAAAAAAATAAATTTATGGTTATTATGACGATTACACCACCAAATGCAAGCGTTTTTTTGTGGGCTGTGGCGACAATTTAATGTTTTGGTGGGGGCTGGTGTCAAATGTCGTTTTTGGTTTACTTAAATAAACAAAAAGAACAATGTATGATTGTCCTTTTAATTATCAAAACCGCTCAATCAAATAGCATTAGCGAAATTCAAGCCCATTGCTGCCTTGTTTGATTTGGCTGGCAGAAATGCCCATTTTGCTTAGGGCTTGATTTGCCACATTGACACTTTGGGTGATGTACTGGCGGTTGTTTGTTTGTGTCGCTTCCAAATACATCGCCATGTGCAAGCTGCCCGCCCAATACAGCGTTTCTGCCATCACTTGTTTTTCGTTGTTGCTCAAGGACGACAAATCGGTGCTGCTAATAGAGTCTTGAAGCTGCTTAACCAAGGCGTGCGCTTTGAGCTTGGATAAGTCTTGGCGCTGACTGATGCCATAATTGACCACCACCCAATATCCCATCGCTGTGGCAAGGCTGTTTGGTTCATAACCATCGGATTTTAGGGCGTTTTTGACTTGTCCGACCAAATTGGCTTTGGAGAGTGCATTAAGTTCTTTTTCGGTTTGGCTATTTAGTTTGCCGCTGGCTTGTAAGTCAGCACGCATGGCTTGAATCATTTGTGTATTGACTTGACTGCTGACGCTTGATGAAGGCGTGTAGCGATGAGCGCTACTGTTTGTTTTGTTGGTGTTTGTAGTCGTGGTTTTACTGGTAGTTTTTTGACCGCTTGTCTTTTGGGCGGCGCTTTTTTGGGTGCTTTTTTTCGCCCCTTTATAGCCTGTGCCGTATTTTTCTTGGTTTTCCCAAAGGTTTCTTTGAAAGGCATTATCTATTTGCCAAGTGGCAAAAT
>JBHAZZ010000104.1:0-6043 GCA_041781275.1 Moraxella sp. | reverse complement strand
TGTTCAAGATCGCAAAAGGCTAGGCACAGTTATCAGGTGGTGGTAACACAGGTGGGGTATGTGTGGGTGAAGGAGGGGTGTTGATATTGTTTGGTTTTTAGGGTGTTGGTTGGGGGTAGCTTTGGTGGTGATGGCTGTATTCTAAGGTGATGTTATTATGAGATCAAACCAGATCGCCATCTGTAAAGGTTTCAATGGGTTTTAAATCTTACTTGATCATTGATTTACATATAGTGTAAAAAAACCTGATGATCATCATCAAGATAATTTATCAGATTTTTATGTATTTCACTAATTAAATCAAGACAGTATTCAGTATCATTATTAATAAAGTGTAGCTTAATATCATTGGAGTTTATGGATTTTAAGTTATCCAAAAATAAATTCTTATCAGGTATTTCCCACCATCCTCCCAACTCATTATTTTGAAAATCGAAATCAAAATCCAAACCAGCGTCTATAAATTTTTCCAATAATAAGCAATAATTGCCATGAATTATTTTTGATAATATTTTTAAAATTTCTTCAAAATAATAACTAGGTAATGTAAATAAAAAGTTTTTACCATGATTTGTATAACGAAATATATAAGCTGACATACCGTAATAATCGCTGTCGTAATAATTATGTATATCTACACCTTCAATCATAAAAACACCTGATTCATTCAATATCTTTAATATGTTCTCTATCTAAAATTTTTCTACTTTCGTTCGTCTCTCTACCTTGTCGTCTTAACGTTAGTGTATTATTCAATAAATGCTCTGTCTCCCCTGCTTTTTATGTTCTACTTCTTTAAACTTTCCTAATTACGACCCAAGAATTATCTTGATTAGCAGGTGTACTAGGTGTTCTAGTATGCTATCTAGACCATATTGAATATCATCTGTAATCCATGTGTACGTTATTTGTGCACAACCTAGTCTTTTGCTTAATCCTTTGACTTGCATCACGCTTGAAACCTGAAATAGGAGAACATTCCTTGATTTCACTCGCAATTTTTTAAGACTGATGTTTTGATATTAGATTGAAATTATAATACTATCTCCTTTCGCACTTGGAAAATGGGTTGGTTGGGGTTGTCTTTGGTGGTGATGGCAGAAGTTTCGCCTTATCTAGTGCGATGAGTGATTTGCGTGGTTTTTGAAATGAACAATATCTACATTCTAGCCTTCTGGATTTATATAATTTTCGTCAAAAATATCTTCTACGCTTACATCTAACCAAGACAATCTATCTGCTTCCTCAAGATAAATTTTCATTACATTCTTTGATATTAGAACTTGAAGTCTTTTTTCATACTCAAAATAAACATTTATCCATAAAAATGATTGTAAAAAAACATAAATTTCTTTATTGCTAATATTGGTATGGAAATTCTCAACTTCAAATATTAATATTATATTATCAATATAATGAAAAAAAAGAACTGAGACAATCAAAGAAAGCAGATGGATTGGATCCAAAGTAGTAAGAATTTGAATATACTGGATTTTTTTCGGGAAAGTTACCATAAACACATTTTCCAACATAATCATAAATTTCTTGCATATCTTTAAGGCTATCGTCAATAACAATAATAATTTTTGATAAATTATCTTCTTTTTCTGCACAGAAAAAACTAAAAAGCTGTTGTTTCATTTTATTTATATCCAAGTTTTGTAATTATTTTAACATGGCTGTTATAAATTATATTAAAATAAAATTGGTAAGAACATGACAGTTTGGTTGCCGTCATGCCCTTTATTGTGCCGAGTGCGGTCATTGCTTTTATGATGATTTTTTGCGAGAGCTTATTGATGATGGGTGTGATGTTCAAAATTTTAACCTGCAACAGGTCAAAACGCCACCATCTGCAAAATCTCATAAGCGGGCGTCTCATAGGGGTGAGCGTCTTTATAGGCTTGTAGCACATCTGCCATTTTGTCCTTGGGGACGACCGTTTGTACTTGCCATTCAAGGACGGTTTCTACCGTACCCACCTGTCCAATGGCGGGATTTGCCCCTGACAGCGGTAAAAACTGTCCTTGCCCCAAAGTTTGCCAGCTGCAATGGCTGTAGTTACCAATATGTCCCGCCCCTGCATGAAATATGGCGGTTTTGACCTGCTCTAAATGACTTTTTGGCACATAACCGATAAATTTATACACACTCATTTTCCTGATTTGCATTTATAAAAAACGGCGGTATCGGTCGTTCCGTCATCAAAATGGCGTGTGTAATATAATTTGCCGTTTTTAAGTGCATAATTAAAAGATTCACGTTCGGTAAATGGCTCGCCTTCGCTTGAGCCTTTGGTGTATTGTGTGCCTGCAATGTGCAGATTGCTAAACTTGCTATAATTGGTGATGGTGGCTGTACCTACACCCCCTGCAGGGTAGGTCAGTTTGATTGCCTTGCCGTCTTTTCTAAAGGTCAGCGACCAAGTTCCCCATTCCATATAACCACGACAAGCACTGGCGATTTGTTTGGGTGTTAGCTGTTTGTCAATGTGGCTAACCCATTTGCCATGAAAGGCTTTGGGTATGGGCTTGACTTCGGCAAAGGCGGAAGTTGAACACAAAACAGCCGCTAACATAACTAAAGAAATGGTTTTCATGGCTTACCCCTTGCGGTTTTTGGCTAAAATCAAGTGTATGACTAAGCCTTATTGGATTTACAAATGGTGTGAATGTTAAATTGCATTCATGTCTTTTACGCTGGCTAAAATTTGAGTGTGTTTAAAATCAAATGGGCATGGTGTGATTTACCTTTGCTGATACAAATTTAAACGGTTTAGTTTTTAAATGTTTGACCTTTTTAAAACTGCTTTATACCACGCCTTTGATGTGTATTTTTTAATGGGACAAAAGCACAGTCAAGGGTTTTTGGTATGATGTTCATGGTGTCAAACAGGATTTGACCGAATAACACCAAAACCATTGGTTGATACGCCCATTTTATCAATCATTTCTTTTACAGTTTTATTAAGTATAGCTAACCGTATTTTGGTATCAAATGCAAGATGTAATTACAAAATAACAACAAAAAACCCAAAACCGTCAGATTTTGGGTTTGGTAAGTATTAAAAAATCAGTCCAAAGGCACACCAATGCGGCGAGCGACTTCTTCATAACCTTCAACCACATCGCCTAAGCCTTGGCGGAAGCGATCTTTGTCCAGTTTTTTCTTGGTTTCTTTGTCCCACAAACGGCAGCCATCGGGTGAAAATTCATCGCCCAACACCACACGTCCATGAAACAGACCAAATTCCAATTTAAAATCCACCAACATCAGTCCTGCTTCATCAAACAGTTGGCTAAGCACTTCATTGACTTTGTAGGTCAAAGCGTGCATTTGTGCCAGTTCATCAGCGCTGGCATACCCAAGGGCAATGGCGGTAGATTCTGACAGCATGGGATCGCCCAGTTTGTCGTCTTTGTAAAACAGCTCATAAGTGGGCGGAACAAGTGCTTGACCTTCGGTCAGTCCCAAGCGTTTGACCAAACCACCTGCGGCATAATTGCGCACCACGCACTCTACGGGGATCATTTTTAGGCGTTTGACCAGCACTTCATCATCGGATAATTGGCGTTCAAAATGTGTCTCAATGCCCGCTTCGGCAAGTTTGGTCATGATAAAGGCATTAAAACGGTTATTGACTTTGCCTTTGCGATCCAATTGAGCGATTTTTTCGCCATTAAATGCCGATGCGTCATTGCGAAAATGTAAAATCAGATAATCGGCATCGTCGGTTTCATAAACAGATTTGGCTTTGCCGGTATAAAGTAAGGCTTGTTTTTGCATGGGCTATCTCGTTGAATTAGCGTTGAGTTTTTGGGGGTGTGGGTAGCTGATATTGCGACCCTGATTCGTTGGTCAGTGTTAGGGTATTTTGTCCTGACTTGGGGGTTTCATACAACGGAATGAAGTCGGCACTGGCTTGATCGGCGGGCAGTTTGATGGGGTCAAGCTTTTGGCTTTGTTGGTAATCTAAGCTGCCGTTGTCTCGTTTGCCAAACCAGCCCTTTAGTGTGCCACAGCCTGACAATAGGACGCTAGCACTTAGGAGTAAGATTAGGGATTTTTGTAAATTTTTCATAAAAAACATACTTATAACAAATTGGCTTTTTGTAGGGCGCTGTCAATCAGGGGCTGATTTTCTGTGGATAGCCACACCAATGGCAAGCGAATGCCGGTGTCAATTTTACCCATTTTATATAGGGCGTATTTGACAGGTTGGGGGCTAGATTCACAAAACAGATCACGATGTAAATGTTTGATGGTGTCGTTGATGGCGTAGGCTTGTTCAAATTCACCTGCTAGGGCGTGTTTGAACATTTGGCTCATGGCTTGGGGGGCGACGTTGGACGTAACCGAAATGTTGCCTTTACCACCCAGTTTTATTAAGTCTACCGCCGTGGGGTCATCGCCTGACAAGACCACCATGTGATCTTTGACCGCTTCAATGAGCGCTTTGCCACGCTGTAGATCGCCTGTGGCGTCTTTGATGGCGACAATGTTGGGAATGGTCATCAGACGTTCTACCGTGGCTTGGCTCATGTCTGCCACTGTCCGCCCCGGTACATTATATAAAATTTGGGGTATGTCCACCGCTTCGGCGATGGCTTTGTAATGCTGATAAATGCCTTCTTGGGTGGGCTTATTATAATAAGGTACAACCAGCAGCGCATAATCTGCGCCAACGCTTTTGGCATAAGCGGTCAATTCAATGGCTTCGGCGGTGTTGTTTGCGCCCGTGCCTGCAATGACGGGCACACGCCCTTTGACATGATCAACAAAAAATTTAATGACCGCACAGTGTTCCTGCATAGAAAGGGTTGCCGACTCGCCCGTTGTGCCAACAGCCACCAATGCGTCCGTGCCATTATCAATTTGCCAATCAATCAATTCGGCAAGTTTGGGGTAATCCACCGCATTATCCTTGGTCATCGGAGTTACAAGGGCAGTTATCGATCCTGTAAGACGTGCCTTGATGTCATCATAATTTGCCATAATACACCTAAAATGTGTCAGTTTTGGATTGTGTTAGTTTATCACAGTTTTGGGACTTTAATAAAACCGATTTTGGGGAAAAAATGGAGAAATTAACACAGGCAGGCTATCTTGCCTAAATCCCCCATCAATGCGATAATAGCCAGTTAGCCTTTTAATTAATGATTAAGCAGGAACCTTATGGCTCAATATATTTACACCATGAACAAGGTGTCAAAAATTGTTCCCCCAAAACGTGAAATTTTAAAAGACATCAGTCTGTCTTTTTTCCCTGGTGCAAAAATCGGCGTACTTGGCTTAAATGGTGCAGGTAAGTCCACCTTACTACGCATTATGGCAGGCGTAGATAAAGATTTTAATGGTGAAGCTCGTGCCCAAACTGGCATCAAAATTGGCTATCTTCCCCAAGAACCCCAACTAGACCCCGCCAAAGACGTACGAGGCAACGTAGAAGATGGCGTGCGTGAAGCCTTAGATGCATTAGAACGTTTAAATCAAATTTATGCGGAATATGCCGAACCTGACGCTGACTTTGACAAACTCGCCGCCGAACAAGGCAAAATGGAAGACATCATTCAAGCATGGGACGCTCATAACCTAAATACCCAGCTTGAAAAAGCCGCCGATGCCTTGCGTTTGCCACCGTGGGACGCTGATGTGTCTAAATTATCAGGCGGTGAAAAACGCCGTGTCGCTCTATGCCGACTGCTATTATCCAAACCTGATATGCTACTGCTTGACGAACCGACCAACCATTTGGACGCAGAGAGTGTGGCATGGCTTGAGCGTTTCTTAAAAGACTATTCAGGCACCATTGTTGCCATCACCCACGACCGTTATTTCCTTGACAATGTCGCCGAATGGATTTTGGAGCTTGACCGTGGCTATGGCTATCCTTATAAAGGCAACTACACCGAATGGCTAGAGCAAAAAAATAAACGCCTAGAACAAGAACAAAAACAAGAAGAAGCCTTTGCCAAGCCTTCAAAAAAATCATCTTTTTTAACCATTACTAATACCTTTTAAAAATTTCTAAACAATCATACAC
>JBHAZZ010000103.1:0-6996 GCA_041781275.1 Moraxella sp. | reverse complement strand
CCAATAAATTTTTAAAATATTAAAAATTGTTATTTTATTGTAATTATCCATAAAACCTAATGGTTTTTTCTTACAAAAATGGTAATATGTGTTAAAGGATAAAAATATGACAACAAAATATACACTCAAACGGTTTAATTTCGCTTCTCTTACTCCATGGCAATCGGCGATTTTGACGGTGGTAGTGTTTTTTGTCATTGGTTTTTTTAGTCTAAAAGCGGTGAGAGACAGACCCGTTTCACCCATTGTGGTAGATAAAAAAGGGCTAACACCCACACAGATTGCCGATTTACAAGCCACGGTCAATAGTATTGGTGGTGTGCAGTTTTTTAGCAGTGATTTGGACGAAATTCACAAAAAGGTGTTACAAACATCTTGGGTGGAAAGTGCCGAAGTTTGGAGAGATTGGTATTCGGGGGTTACAGTTTCTGTAACTCCTAGACGTGCGGTTGCCAATTTTGGTAGCCAACATTTGGTAGATGCGCATGGTGTGGTGTTTGAGCCTACAGATAAAACGTTATTGAAGGACAAAAACTTAACAACATTACACGGCGATCCCAAATATGCCAAAGAAATTATGGAACAAATGCACCAAATTAATACTTGGTTTGCGCCATTGGGCATTCATATTCAGGACATCATTTTGACGTCCAGACAAACTTGGGTGATTCGTTTCAATAATGGGCTTAGAATCATCGTTGATAGGGAGGATACTAAGCAAAAATTGTATGGGTTACCAAAAATTTTGCAACATAAGTACAAAAATGAGCTCCCAAAGATCCAATCTTTGGACTTAAGATATAAAAATGGCTTTGTTATTGCATGGAAAACAACAACGCCGAATGATTGAAATGATTTTTTTCATTTTCTATTTGATGTATTTTAGTTTTTTGTTCCAAGTAAGCTTGTTGAACCACCAAGGAAAGTCTTTACCCAAACCAATTTAATTTGGGTAATGATCTGTCTTTAAAGTATCACCATTTACGAAGTCCAAAAAAAAGTGTTGTTGGTGCATTGTGGTTGCACAATGTGCTATGGGTTCTTGATTTGATATAAATGTGCCATGAAAAGTAAGAAAGAATTTCGTGCGGTGATACACCTAGGCTCAACAGCCGTTCATACGGTTGTGGGGTATTTTTCCCATTCAAATAAGACACTCAAAATTATTGCGGTGGGTAATGCGCCAACAAAGGCATTTTTTGGTGGTAAAATTCATGATAGGGAAAAATTACTGCAAGCGATCGAACTTTCTACTCGGCAAGCCATGGATATGGCAGGTTTGGAGCTGTATGACGTGGGGCTGTCTTTTGCGACTGCTTACATCGCCAGCGCCAATGGTCATAGTAAGGGGATTTTGACCAATCGCCGCAGTGTCAATGAAGTAGGCACTGTCGTAACCGCCCAAAACGTATCACAACTTTTAAGCCAATTAGAAGTTGGTGTCAAAGATTTGAATCATACCTTAATGCAATTACAAGTGCAAATGATGGTCATTGATCCACAAGGCACGGATAATAAGCCCTATACCATCAAAAACGCCATTGGGTTACGCACCCACGAACTGTCCATTTATTATCATGCCATAGGTGTGCCAATGCCTTATTATGAGCAGATGAAAGAGATGTTTCTTAGCAAGCAATTTGGGATTTATCCACCCATGTTTGCAGGGGTTTCGGGTGCAGAATATGCGCTGACCGACGAAGAAAAACAAAACGGCACTTGCTTTGTTGATATTGGTATGGGTACAACAGATGTGTGCGTTTATAAAAGCGGATTTTTGATTTTTAGCCATTGTATTGATACAGGTGGCGATGACCTAACACGAGAAATTGCCGAATGGCTAGATGTTTCTTATGCAGAAGCCGAAAGTATCAAGTGCCAATACGGTCATGCCGATTCGTCTGTTCGCAGTAAAGCCCATTTTGAAAACCTAAGAAGACGCAACAATAATCATGCCAATCAATACATATCATTTAACTCCTTTGAGCTGGCAATGTTGATAGAAAGATTTTATTTGCAACTATTCAACAAAATTCACACACGAGTTTTGGAGCACCCACAACTGGATTGTGTGATCAAATATGATATGGTGCTTGCAGGTGGCGGTGCAAAAATGGCGGGGTTAGATGCACTACTACGCAAAAAATTTAACATATCAACCAGACAAATGACATTGAATCAAAACATTGCAGCTTGCAAAGAGCATTTATCAGAAGATAAAAACTTTTTGGCGGTAAAAACGAGCATACAAAACAATGAATTTTATAATGCGATTGGCGCTTTGCTTTATCAAAATAACAGCCAACATTTATTTGACGAAGAAGTGCGTTACCCTACAACTGCAACACCACAAACAGGCTTTTTTGGGCGGGTGTTAAGTTTGGAGCAAAAGGTGCAAAAGTTTAAGGCGTGGATGTAATTGTTTGATTATTTGGATTATTTGATGGTTATATGACTTATTTGTCATTGTTTATTTAAGTTTTTTTACAACATATTGTCAAATGCGACACAGTAAGATAATAATTGTCATTATCTGTTTTGGTTTTTCAATAAATTGTAAATTGTGTAAATAATGTGCCTATCCACTATTTACAAATGACAGTTTGATATGGTACATTTAAAATCCTAGTATTATTAGAGAGTGGTATGTCAAAATATAGCATTTCTAGCGTTTCAGAAGAAGAAAGTGTTCCTGATGGAAAAGCAAAATTTATCGCCATTGGTCTGGGTGGCGGTGGTGGCAACGCTGTGGCTCATATGGTAGATCAAGGGGTAATTAATGTTACCTTTGTGTGTGCCAATACAGATGCTCAGGCATTAAACAAATTGTCTGTGCCGCATAAATTACAATTAGGCACCAACACCCGTGGCTTAGGTGCAGGCGGAGATCCCGAAAAGGCACGAGAAGCCGCCGAGCAAAGTGAAGAAGAAATTCGTGCATTATTAGAAGGTTATGATATGGTGTTCATCGCTGCGGGTATGGGCGGTGGCACAGGTACAGGTTCAGCGCCTGTGGTCGCTCGTATCGCAAAAGAAATGGGCATTTTAAGCGTTGCCGTGGTAACCACACCTTTCTTTTTTGAAGGGCACAAACGCCAAAAAACCGCCAAAGAAGGCATTAGCCGTTTGTTGCAGTATGTGGACTCCATCATCACCATTCCTAATGATAAACTGACCAAGATTTATGGCAATTTGCCTTTTGAAGAAAGCCTAAAACGTGCTGACGATGTACTGCTTCACGCAGTCAATGGCTTGGCGCAAACCATCGTAACGGCAGGTGTGGTAAACATTGACTTTAACGACATTCGCACCGCCATGACTGCTCGGGGTCATGCCATGATGGGTCTGGGGCGTGCCAGTGGCGACCAACGTGCTTCTAAGGCAACCGAAGCTGCCATTCGTTCACCGCTGCTTGATGATTTGCGTCTAGAAAATGCGCAAGGGCTTTTGGTGAACATTACCGCTTCCGATCTTGTTACTGAAGAATTGGTAGAAGTGGCAAACGTTTTAGGTAGTGTAGTGGACTTGGATAATGGTAACATTTTCTACGGTATCGTAAACGATGAAAGCATGGGCGATGAAGTAACGGTAACGGTGGTTGCGACAGGGTTAAGCGCTGACGAAGTGTCTCCCAAGCCCCAAACGCAGCCTGTTGTAGAAACAAAGCCCCATCACCCCCAGCCCCAAACCCATGCTCAAACCCATACCACGGGAAGCTATCAAACAGAGCAGGTGCAGCCCACCATCAGAGTGGCAAGCCCCAATACCTTTGGTGGTAAAAAAAGCAGCTCTGTCATGGATTTGATTAATCAGCAGCGCCAACCTTAATACATACAAAGCCCCCAAGTGGGGTTTTGTTTTTGGTTTTATGAGATGAATATTGATTTACATAGCCATAGCATTTGTTCAGATGGCACTTATCCCCCCAGTGAACTGTTAAAGCTTGCCAAGCTTGCCCAAATTGACGTGTTTGCTTTGACCGATCATGACACCATTTTGGGCATAGACATGGCAAAACAGCAAGCCGACATTTTGGGAATACGCCTGATCAATGGTGTGGAGATCAGTTGCCATCATACGTTGCTTGGCGGTTATGGCAAAAATCAATCACTAAGCAAAACCATTCATGTGGTGGCATTAAATTTTACCGACAGCGTCAAAATGCAGACCACTTTACAAGCTTTGCAAGACAGCCGAGAAAATCGTGGGCGGGCTATTGTACAAAAATTGGGCGAACTACTACAAGACGATCCCAGTATTAATGAAGAAACACTGTGGCAGGCGGTATTAAGCAAAGCAGGTAACAACCCAAAAGCGGTAGGGCGAGCGCACATCGCTGGGGTGCTGTTTGAGTGTGGCATAGTCAAAGACATTCAAAGCGCTTTTGATAAATATTTGGCGGACAACAAGCCTGCGTATGTCGCCATTGACACTTTGACCATGCAAGAAACCATTGAATTGATTCATGAATGTGGCGGACTTGCGGTGTTGGCTCACCCCACCCGTTATAACCTGTCGGCAACCCGTGTGCGACGATTGATTGAAGAATTTGCGCAGTTTGGGGGTGATGCGCTAGAGCTGCCAGCGCCAAACGAACCCAAAAGCACCCGAGCGATGATCGATCGCTGTGTGGCGCTTCATGGGCTGATGGTGTCGGTGGGTAGTGATTTTCATGGCAGCAATATGCCGTGGCGAAAACTTGGGCAAGTTGCTGTCCCAAAAGCAGATCAGATTGGTGTTTGGCAAACATTTTGATGGTGTGTTACATTGCCCAAAGCGGATAATACGCTGGTGGCAAATCCCCCTGTGGGCAAAGTAAATTGCAAAACCAAACAATCATTATCCCAATGCCACAATAATTCTTGGGGTAATAAACGCAAAGGGCGATAGCTGATCTGTGTACCCACCTTTAATAAACCATCTCTAAGGATTTGTAAATCGGGCAAATCTAACACCTTATTTTCTAAGGCACGAGCGTCATCAGCGCTTAATCGTTTGCCTGTGCCAAACATAAAACCGGCAATATGAATGTCCTTATCTGCCAATCTTTTTAGCAGGGTTTCATCAATCACATCACAAAATACCGATCCTGTGCCCGATAAATTAAACACATCGCCCGTTATTGGTGTGTCATAATGATGATCTAAAATGCGTTTGCCAAGCAAAGTATTAAAAATCAAACTTTTGGCGGTAGAAATATAAATGCTGTGTTTATGAATGTCTTTTTTGTGTGGTTTATAGGGCTTATTTTTGGCAAGAATGTTTTGAAAGAAATGTTGAGTATTGACAATATTATTGCCATCATTGCCAAAACGCTGCTCACCAAAATAATTGGGTACGCCATTTTCTTTAATGGTATTTAATAAATCATCAGTGGCAAGTTTATCGCCCAAAACGTTTCTTAAAGTGATATGAAATTCATTAGCTTTATGTGTACCACGGCTTAGTTTTTTGCTGTGCCATGATGAATTTAATAATTCAATATGTTCATCATGATGTAAAGTGCCATTTGTTTTTTGGGTATGAATAAAAGTATCAAAATCTATGTTGGGCAATGATTTTTTAGGTAAGCGTAAACTAAACCACTGATAAGTAACGGCATGACGATCTTTTAATCCGCTAAAACCAATATCCACAGGTTTAATGTTTGCCCATTGTGATAACAGCTTAACCATAAAAGCGGTATTGACATTGGTTTTTTTGATATAAATCCACAAATGTTCGCCAATGCCACAAAAGTCAATGTCTAACACTTCTTTGACAATAAAATCATCGGCATATTTTTTCATTAAGGCGTGAGTAATGGCAGGGGCAAAGGGCTGTGGATTTTTTAACTGATTCATAAAATTTTCCTAAAAATAACAAAAATAATCAAGCAGCACATGGCAAGCATACCGCTGACATACCCAATAACGTTGAGTCCCAGATGAGCAATGACCAAAGAGCCAAGCAAAGCACCGCCCCCAATACCGATATTATAAATTCCTGAAAATAACGACATGGCAACATCGGTGGATTTGGGGGCAAGTTTTAGGGTGCGGATTTGTAATACCAAACTAATGACAGTAATGCCAGTTCCCCAACATAAAGCAAGTAATACCCAAGCCGATGGATAAAAAACAACATGAGTAGCCAAAATAAGCGATGTCATTAATATCAAAATAAATATCGGTAAAAAATATTTTTGTAAGCGTTCATAAAATCGCCCAAAAATAAAACTTGCCAACATACCTGCAATACCAAAAACCAATAAAATCAGCGTGGTAAAATTTTCTGAAAATTTCCCCAGATTTTGCATTAAGGGTTCTATATAGCTATAAGTGCCAAAATGGGCGCTGACCAACAGTGCGGTTAATAAATAAACGACCATCAGTGGTTGATTGTTTAAAATTTCGGGCAGGCTTTTTAGTGTACCTGTATTGCGACTTGGTAATTGGGGTAAAATTCGCCACAATACCAACATACAAACAGCCGCCAAAATCGTAATGACCAAAAAGGTTGCTCGCCAGCCCAGCATTTGTCCCAGTATCCGACCTAAAGGCAGTCCCAAAACCGTCGCCAGTGCCGATCCAGTGGCAAGCAGCCCTAGCGCCCAAGTTTGTTTGCCTTTGGGAGCAAGACGCACGGTCAAGCTTGCGGTGATGGACCAAAACACAGCGTGCGACAGCGCCACACCTGCCCGAGAAGCGAGCAACATACCAAAATTATATGCCAGTACCGTCAAAACATGACTGATAATAAATAAAGCAAACAGCCAAAGCAGCAAGCTTTTGCGTTCCATTTTGGCGGTGATGAGCATGGCGGGCAAAGACAAAAGTGCGACAATCCACGCATACACAGTCATCATAATGCCCACTTCGTGATCGGCTTTGGCAAAACTTGCGCCAATGTCGGCAAGCAAAGCAACGGGAATAAATTCTGTGGTATTAAAAATAAAAGCAGAAAAAGCCATCACCAGCACTCTGTAAGTGCGCAATGTGTTGGGGCTTGGGTTGG
>JBHAZZ010000102.1:0-47156 GCA_041781275.1 Moraxella sp. | reverse complement strand
AAATGGCACTGTATAAACTTATCTAATTTATCTGATGATTGAGATTGGAAGTATTTAATAATTACTTTATCCAAACAGCTTTTTCTAATACCAAAATATTTATTAAAATCCCACTGATTCCATTTTTGAAATGCCTGCTCACAAAAATATTTTTGTTCTGCTTCATTTGCGTATTCAAAAAAATAATCTATGCACTTTTTAATATCATCTGAATTATTTTCCAAATTAATACTTTCAATATAATAATCTATTTCTTGATTGGTAGCTGTAGCCAAAAACCTACCCAATCCTAGTTGTAGCCACGGGAATCTAACAGGATATTGATTGACTACAAATAGCCACTCTTTTAGCATTTCTGAAGAAGATAAACTTTGCCAAACTTCGCTTAAATTCAATTGTTCTTCTTCTGATAAATGATACATTCTTCTTATCAGCAATAAAAAACAGGCTAATTGATTGGAAGTCTCTAAAATGACTTTATGATGATATTCTTCCGGTAAATTTGACAAAAACCACAGCAGATTCCAACAATTTTTCTCCTTATTAATTAAGGAGAGCACTTCTCCCAAGTGGTTCCAACATAAGAAAGAATATGTTTGATGAAACTTAAGAGATAAATTGCTATAAACTGATTCTAGTATATGACTTGACTTTTCCAATTCTATCCAATGATAACTTTCTAAATCTTGCTTTAATTTTTTTATGCACTCAGCTTCATACCTAGGTGAGTCTGATAACGTATTTATTTCAAAATTTATATTTTTTATAAAATTTAAAGCTATATTTTTAGCTAAAACAGAGAATCTAATATTTTCTTGCGCAGTAACTTGCCAAAAATTAGGAACAATACATACTAATTCAAAAGCAATTTGCAACTCTTTAAGGTCGGCATTTTCGTATTGTAATATTTTTATAATCCATGCCAAACTTTCTATCAGTTGTTGCTTTTTCTGACAGGCGTCTTCATCAAAATAGATGATATTGCTCTGATAATCCATACTTTTAGGATAAAAATTATCAAGATAAAACCAAAATTCTTGTTTTTCTGACCATTTCCATTGTAGAAAATCAAAATTATTATCAAAAAATTGTTGAATTTCTTGAGGAATTTGGGAGGTAACTTCTGTGGCTTGACTCGAAATTATAATATTTTTAACACTTACTTCTGAGATTGCCATATAATATTCTCCGTTTTCTTAATGGAAGCATTCCACATTTCTTCAAAAATATCTGCAATAATCTGTCCGTCTTCTACTTTATAAATAAGATGATGACTGGTTCCTAAGCTATTGACAGAGGTACCTAATGACCATGCTTTTGCAGGAGCATCTGCTGTTTTTGGAAAAATTAAAAATCGATCATGAAAACTACCCAATGTGGATGTATCAGCGTTTAAAAAGGAAAGATTTAGCTCGCCAAGTTCAATAATGGATTGAGTTAAAGTTTCCTGATATTCTTGCACTGTAGATTTATTTTGCAATGGTGCTGTTTTTAGACCTGTTAAAGCTTTTATTGGTACATGAGCATAAGGTGTATAAAAGACTGTTTCTAAAAGATCTCTTGCTCTTAAATAAGGATCCCATAGGTATACACCATTTTTTCCATGCTTTTTAATTAACTCTCGAATAAGTTCCAAAGCTTCTTGTCTCATACCTGCCTTGAATTGAATTAGTTGCAAGTTCTTTTTAAGTTCTTGCCTTTCTGTTTTAATCAGTTTGTTACTAACCCACTTACGATAATCTTTTTCCTGTCCAATATATTGTTGAGATGCTTGTACAGAGATGGGAATTCTATTTTCCTTATCATTTAAGGTAAAAATCCTTTCTTGATGTTCAGTTACAAAAATTGAAGAAACCATGCTCTCTAAAAAACTATTTATTTTACCACCTGCACAAACCATCTGATTTTCTTCATCCCAAATTGTATAATATCCAGTCCCATTAATATGTTGGAACGGAATATGATTTTCCCCTAATTTAAGCGTCTGTTTTTGAAAATCAATGATTGAACCATGTTGTTCTCTCCAAAAAACTCCCGTTAAATTAGGTTTATTTTCAATACTTGGATTAATCGCTAAATAACTAATCATATGATTAGTTTCTCTGTCTTTACGTTTAATAGAAAAAGAAACTGAACAACAAGGAATTTGGAGAATAAAATTACCTAGACGGTCAGAGTGGCTTGCTATTTTTATAGGTAGATACTTATGCAGTTTTTCAGATAGCTCTTCCAAGGCATGATGATTTTCTAGAAAGATTTTGACATGCTCTTTGCTTTCATCAAACCATTCAAAAACATGAGAACCGCTAAAGAAATTATTTTTGAGCAATCCTAAAAATTCATTTTTAGGGTTCTCTGATGGCGGAACATAAATCACAGGTAAAGCACGAAACTGACCAACGCTGAGTGATTTTCCCTGACTATTTTCCCAATGATCATGGTTCAAATTTTCTACTCTCTTTAGAAAATCATCAACAGATAAAATACTTTTATAGATACCAAATTTTAAACCTTTTTGTGTTTTTATTTCTTGTGGTTTATCTGTAATTGGTTGGTCTTGAGTTAAGGAGAGTGATAATTCTTGAGCAATTGCAATGGTAAAAATATTAAAAGGTTGTTTGCCTTTAATAAAACCTATAACTTCATATAATTCAATACATTGAAAGAAACCAATGTTTTCATTTCTTAAAAATTTTTCTAAAGTAGTCATCTATTATTTATTATTCCTATATTAAATGGTGAGAACTTTGTTCAAATATAGTTAGTTTTTCTAATTCTCAGATTACTTAATAAGACTATAAAGAGCTAAAAAAACAAGCCATTTAACCCATACAACGGCACATTTACCAACCAATCCTGCTTCCTAAAATCTGCCATAGAAAACCGAATGGCTTGTTCGGGTTGGAACTGTTCCACATAGACTTTCAAACTTTTGGCTTTCAAATTTTCTTCGGCTTTGACTTCTATTGGGATAACGGTTTGTTTGCGTTGCAACACAAAATCCACTTCTGCCGTACCTTTTTCTGTTGCCCAATAAAATACAGGATTGTTTTGATTGGCAATCAGTTGTTGTAATACATATTGTTCGGTTAAAGCACCTTTAAATTCAGTAAAAATGCGGTTGCCTTCCAACAAAGTTACCGCATCTAAATGGCTTTGTGCTGCCAGCAAACCCACATCTAACCCAAAAAATTTAAAAGCATTATCCTGATAAGCTGACAAAGGCAAATTCGGTTTTTTTACACGTGGTACAGCATGGACTAAACCGCTGTCTTTTAGCCACTGCAAAGCAATTTCATAATCTTTACTTCTTGCCCCTTTTTGCAAATGGGCATAAACGAACTTTTTGTTTTCTTTGGCAAGTTGTTCGGGAATGCTGTGCCACAATGCCCGTACACGTTGTACGGTTTGTCCGTCCAGAATATGTTTGGAAAAATCCTGTTCGTATGCTGTTAATAAATTCTTTTGCACTTGGCGAACTTCGTCCAAATTTTGCGTATCAATAAAGGTTTGCACTGCTTCGGGCATACCACCGACAAAATAATATTGACGAAGCAAATCAATATAACGACTTTTCATCGCCGAAATCAACGACCAATCTTTTAGATTTAATAATTGCACCAAATCTTGTTTGTTTAATGCCATTAAAAATTCATGAAATGTCATGGGATAAAGTGGCAAAAAATCCACTTTCCCCACAGGAAAAGAAACTTGATGATGAAGCGACACACCAAGCAATGAACCTGCAGCAACAACATAAAATTGTGGTGCATTTTCATAAAAATATTTGAGTGATGATAAGGCTTGCGGCACTTCCTGAATTTCATCAAAAATCAACAGCGTATTGTCGGCTTGAATATCCACACCGCTTTCAATTTTCAAGCCTAAAATCAAACGGTTAATGTCATAATCACCCGAAAACAACGTTTTCATTCTCGGATTATTATCAAAATTGATGTAGGCAACTTGTTCAAATGCCTGTTCGCCAAAATGTTTCATTGCCCATGTTTTCCCAACTTGTCTTGCACCTTGAATAATCAAGGGCTTGCGATTGGGTTTGGTTTTCCAGTGTAGGAGTTTATCCAAAATATCTCGTTGCATTATCCTATCCTAGTGGTGTTTAGCGTTATTTTAAAAAAGTTTTTCATTTTTATCAATGAAAAAAATCCATGAGAAACACTTTTTCAAATGAAAAAATATTATTTTTAACATTTTTTATAAGGAAAATATGTAATTTTAAAAATCAATAAAATGTCTTGACTAAGAATAATTATTGCATTTTTTGCAATTGTGAATTGCTAACTTATTGATTTTTATTTTGTGATGTATTAGATAAACTGTTTACATCTCATTCAGTTAGGATAATTTTATGAACCACAAATTTTTTGCACTTACCTTATTGAGTGTGGTTGTACTTTCAGGGTGTAGCACCTTACCGCAAAATTCATCACATTTATAGCCATCGCCAAACAAGGCAGTTTTGCAGTTGGCGGTAGCGTTAAAGTTAGCGAAGGCACTTACACGCCTATTCCAAATGAGATAGCAAATCAGAACAGTAATAACTTTTGGAATGTGTATAATGCGTCCGTAAAAGCAGGGGGAATGACTTTGCATGGCGACCATGCCAGCGTTTTTTATCAAATTCCTGTCAATGCCAAAAAAACACCCCTGATTTTCTTACATGGTCATGGACAATCGGTACGCAGTTGGCAAACCACAGCTGATGGGCGAGAAGGCTTTGATACGCTATTTTTGCGTAAAGGCTATGGCGTTTATCCTAATATGAATGCAGGCGTGGCATTTCCCAAGGACAAAGCCAGTCAAGAACAATTTTTTTTCGCCAAATGACACCAAGCACAGGGACATTTGATGTCAAAGTGATTACCGATAGCATGGTCAAACTCTTTGATAAAACAGGCGGTGGCGTATTCGTTACCCATTCGGCAGGTGGGGTGATTGGCTGGACAACCGCCATGGCAAGCAACAAAGTCAAAGGCATTGTGGCGTATGAACTGGGGAGTTTTCCTTTTCCACAAGGACAAGTGCCTGCCATTCAAAAAAGTAAATTTGGGGATGTTGCCCCAATGACCGTCAGCCTTGATGAATTTAAAAAATTGACCCGTGTGCCGATTGTGATTTATTTTGGTGATTTTATTCCTGAACAATTGGACGGCACCCAAGGCGGTGAGCAATGGTACACTCGTATGACCCTTGCCAAACAATGGGCAACTGTGGTCAATCAGCATGGGGGCAATGTACAAGTCATTCATCTGCCAAAAATCGGCATTAAAGGCAATACCCATTTCCCTTTTAGTGATTTAAATAATGTCCAAGTCGCTAATGAAATGGCAAGATGGTTAAAAGAACAAAAGCTGGATAAATAATGTATAAAAATCAAACTCATGGTGTATTTGTCATGGGTTTTTAATAAAATGGTGTTAAGAAATACTATTGAGCTTTTTGACCTTGTTTGTTGATATAAAATGTTTCGCCGTCTTTTTCAACTTCTGCCAAGCCTTTGTTAAAGCCATTAATATCAACATCATCATATTGCAAAGGGATAACTACTTTACCTGTTTTGTCAATAAAACCGTATTTGTCGTCTTTTTGAACCCATGCCAATCCTTCACTAAAGCTACCAACATCATCATATTGCAAAGGGATTATCACTTCGCCTGTTGTGTTAATAAACCCCCATTTACCGTCTTTTTTGACCGCTAACAAACCTTCACTAAAGTTATAAACATCATCATATTGAAAGGGGATAATTACCTTATTTGTTTTATCAATAAAACCCCATTTGTCATCTTTTTTAATCTCTGCCAAGCCTTCCTTAAAGCTACCAGTATGATCATATTTCAATGGGATAATCACTTTGCCTGTTTTGTTAATAAAACCTTCTTTGCCATCTTTTATAACCCTTGCTAAACCTTCACTAAAGCCATCAGAGTAATCATATTTCAATGGGATAACCGCCTTGCCAGTTTTATCAATAAAGCCATGTTTATTATTGATGATGACTCTTGCTAGCCCTTCACTAAAATAATCGGCACCATCATATTTTAAGGGAATAACAATTTGACCTGTTTTGTCAATAAAGCCCCATTTCCCGTTTTTGTGAATTGATGCCAAGCCTTCCTTAAAGCCCCAAGCATCATCATATTGTACAGGAATGATGACTTGACCTATTTTGTTAATAAAACCATATTTACCGTCTTTTTCAACATATGCCAAACCTTCAGACAGGCAACCAACTATTTCATATTGCGTTATTTGGGGTTTTTCACACGCCCAAACAGGGGTTGCCAAAATACCAGCCAAAACCACCAAAGACAAACGGCGCAAAGTAGGGGAAAAGGTGTTTATCATGACAATTCCTAAAGTTAAGCTAAGATATTCATTAGTTTAGCAACATTTGGCAAACAGCACAATGACACAAATGTACCAAAATCCACAACTTTCACACCCAAAATATCACTGCTTTAATATTAAAAATGAGAATTATTTATAAATTCAATAAAACACCAGCAAAAAAGTGCTATGATAAGAGTCAGATTTTTAACGTTGGGTCATTCATGAAACCTATTTTTCTTGTTTTTTTGGGGCTGTTGGTTTTGTCCGCTTGTAGCACCACGCCAAACACCACATCGCCAACATCGTTACAAACGCCTACTTCCACCACCCAATCGCCCGCCCAAAAAGAAGCTTCACGCACCGTCCTAAATCAAGCAATGGAAGCTTATCAAGCCAAAGCCTACCAAACGGCATTGCCCCTGTTTTTGCAAGCAGACAGTATGGGAAATTTTAAGGCTGCTCGGTATTTGGGGCTGATGGCGCTACAGGGTCAAGGCGTACCACAAGACAATCTTAAGGCATATCAATATTTTAGTCAGGCAAGCCAAAACGGCGACATTACGGCAAAATATTGGTTAGGATATTGTTATGAAAATGGCATTGGTACGGCTCAAAATTATGAACAAGCCCGCTTTTGGTACGCCGATTCTGCTCAGCGTGGCGACATCATTTCAGCGCCTGCCATGATTGCGCTTGGGAATTTGTATGAACAAGGTAAAGGCGTAAAACAAGATTTAGACGAAGCAAAACGCCATTATACGCTAGCCATGAATGCAGGCGACCCAAATGCCAAGGCTCATCTGCAACGGCTATAAATAGTTTTTTAATTAAGTTTTTAATTAAGTTTTTAAATAAAGTCTTTTTAATTAAGGGGTTTTTATGAAAAAGACAATACTGACCATCGGTGCGATAACGTTATTGACCGCTTGCACCACAGCAAATACCACCACACAAGTTGCAGAATCTGCCGCCCAAATCCTGCTTGGAACACACAATACGGCGGCGCTGACAAAAGCTATGACAAAAATTTGATCGCCTTGCGTGAACAGATTGCACCCAGATTTAAACAGCTTGAATTTGTTGATCCTGTTACGGGCAAAACCATGGCGTATAATCTTTATACCCCCAAAAACATCGATCCCAACAAAAAATACCCGTTGGTGATGTTTATTGCAGACGCCAGTACGGTTGGTAAAGGGGTGATTGCACCTTTAATGCAAGGGTATGGCGGTATTATTTGGGCGACCGATGAATCGCAAACCAAAAATCCTGCGTTTGTGCTTGTACCATCGTTTACAGGCCCACAATCTGCGGTAAATGACAAATGGGAAGCCAGCGATGAAGTGGGTATGGCGCTGCGTCTATTGAAACAAACCATCAAAACCAAGCCGATTGACAGTCAGCGTGTCTATACTACAGGGCAATCCATGGGTGGTATGATTTCGTTTTATCTCAACGCCACCGAGCCAGATTTATTTGCCGCTTCCATGTTTGTGGGCAGTCAGTGGGACATCAATGTGCTTGAACCATTGACCAAGAAAAAATTCATCTATACCGTGTCAGCCGCCGATCCAAAAGCGTCAGCAGGCATGAAACAAGTGATTGATTTGATGAAAACCAATCATGTTGCCTTTGCTGAAACCGAATTTTCTGCAAAATTGCCCCAAAGTGAACAAAACAAACAGGTAAGCGACATACTTTCCCAAGGAAAATCGGTGAATTTTATCCGTTTTAGCCCAAACACCGTACCACCTGAAGGCAGCACTCATAAAGGTGGAGAACATATGTATTCTTTTGATTATGCGTATTTGCTTGAGCCTGCCCGTGATTGGCTATTTAGTCAGCGCAAAGATAAATAAATACATATAAGTAATACAGATAAATAAGTACAGATAAGTAATACAGATAAATAAAAAACACGGTTTATCGCCCAATGGCTGACTTATGATGAATGTCTTGGGCGATATTTTTTGGCTCACTTAAAAAGATAAGTTTATGGTAGCAAATAAAAGATAAATTTTAAATAAAAATAATCATCAATAGGTCAGAGTGTTCCAATGTGCTCTTATTATGTTCTTATTTAAATTTTAGATAAAAGTACAATAAATTAATGACACACCATAGCAAAATAAAATGATAAACAAAAAAACATTGCCCCAAATAACTAGAGCAATGTTGATTTAGAGCAATGTTAATGGGCAAAAGCAGAGCGACTAAAATCGCTTATCTTTTGTGCTTTTTGTGGTGGTTTTGGTTGTTATAATAATAGTTGTTATTGTAGTTATTGCGGTTTTCGTATTTGTCATACTGATGACCAGCCAAGCCACCAATGGCTGCACCGCTGACCGTTGCCGCTGTATCGCCACCACTGATGACGTGCCCAACACCTGCACCAATCACCGCACCTGTTGCCATACGGCGTTCTTGTTGATCGAGCGTACCGCAGGCGCAAAGGGTGGCAGCCACACTGGCAATCATCGCAGTTTTTAACCAATTTTTCATCACTGAACTCCTCATGGTTGATGGATAAATGCTCACTTACTGTCTTTATTATAATAATTTCATTTGTAAAATCAAGAAAATAGACAAAAATGTAACAAAATATTTATGGGGGAAAGTTTGATTACAGTTAATAACACAAATGACAAATAAAGTCATCATTGGGTGTTACGCCTTGATTGGCGTTTACGTCTTAGTAGTTGTAGTTTGAGCATACGTTCTGATTTGATGTACCAACGCTCCATATAGCGATAACTGGTCGCCGAAAACAGCAAAATCAACATGGGTAAAATCATGGACAAATAGCCAAATTTGGCATACAACATGACCGCAGCAAACCCCCCAAAAAAGAACGCCCACCATAAACTGCTGTGCAAAATGATTTTGCTGATACTGACTTTGCGACCCACCAGCCAGTTACCAACGGTCGCTCCAAGGTCTGATGTGGTGCCTGTCAGGTGAGTGGTGCGTACCACCGTACCGTTATAGGTGGCAACCATCGAGTTTTGTAGTCCGCACGCCATAGCAATCATCATTTGCCCCATATAATAATGATGACTCAGATACAACGCCAAACTTAGGCATAACAAAAAAAACTCCAAATACATGGCATAACCATAATGGCGACGGACATTCAGCTCGCTACTGCCGATGATCATGCCACTAAGCACCGACCCAAACCAAAACGCCGCAATAGAAATCAAAAACAGCCTAAGTGTTTCCCAGTCGCCTGCCAATGCCGACACCGCCACTTGGCTGACGTTGCCTGTAACGTGCGACACCGAAATGTGTGTGTAGCCCATCAGTGCTGTGGTGTTCAAAATCCCTGCACAAAATGCCAATACCACCGCTCCGATAAGCACCCATGTGGGGATTTTATCTTGCATGACTTTGCCTTGTGTGATTGCGTGAATTGTTGCTGTTTTATATAAATGTTTATTATTTTTGCTAAAAAATCTTATTGTAATGCTTTTATCCCAAAATGAAAAGACCAACAAGGATCAAAAAAGCCGGCACATAGACCAGCTTTTTTAAGTTGAATAAGGACGTTTGGATTAATGATTAAGAATCTTGGATAAAAACGCCTTGGCACGATCGCTTTTTGCGCCCGAGAAAAACTCTTCACGGCTACAGTTTTCTACGATATAGCCTTGATCCATAAAGATGACACGGTTTGCTACTTGTCTTGCAAAGCCCATTTCGTGAGTTACGCACATCATGGTCATGCCTTCTTTGGCTAAGCTTACCATAACGTCTAGCACTTCTTGGATCATTTCGGGGTCAAGGGCGGACGTCGGTTCGTCAAACAACATGGCAATGGGATCCATAGACAACGCACGGGCAATGGCAACACGTTGCTGCTGTCCGCCTGACAGTTCGGCAGGGTATTTTTTGGCGTGAGCTGCCAAACCGACTCGGTCAAGGTACGACAGCCCTTTTTTGCGAGCGTCGTCTTCTTTGCGTCCCAAGACTTTGATTTGGGCAAGCATGAGATTTTCTTCAATGGACAAATGGGGAAACAGTTCAAAATGCTGAAACACCATGCCCACACGACTGCGTAATTTGGGCAAATTGGTTGATGGATCGCCCACAGAAATGCCATCTACCAAAATTTGTCCTGCCTGAAAAGGCTCTAGACCATTGACGGTTTTGATAAGGGTGGACTTGCCCGATCCTGACGGACCACAAACCACCACCACATCGCCTTTGTGGACGTGAGCGGTACATTCGGTCAATACTTGGAAATTGCCGTACCATTTGCTGATTTTGTCAATGTTAATCATGATGTCTGGCGTGGCATGACCGCTGTCAGAGACCAAACCGCCAAATTCATTAATCCATGTTTTTTCGTCAATGCGAGTTACAACTGCCATAAAATTTCCTTAAAATTAGGTTTTGTATTTTGCTTTTAGGTGATTGACCAACGTACTGGCGGACAGACTGACGATAAAATACACCAAACCTGCCAACAAAATATAAGGGGTCAATAAGCCCATCAAGTCGCCACGGACATAACTGGCACGGAAAAAATCCACCAAGCCAATGGCAAATACCAGTGTGGTGTCTTGGAATAAGATGATGGATTGCTGTAAAAGTAGCGGGAACATCTTGCGAAACGCCTGTGGCAGAATGACAAAACGCATGGTTTGGCTATAATTCATGCCTAAAGCTTTGGCGGCATTGATTTGCCCTTTGCTGATGGATTGGATACCAGCTCGGACAATTTCTGAAAAGTAAGCCGCTTCAAACACCATAAAGGCAACCACACACGAAACAAAAGCCACGTCAATGGTTAAAAAGTTCCCCGTAACCAGTTTGTACACCATTGGTACGGCAAAATAAAACCACATCAGCACCAAAAGTAAAGGCACGGAGCGAAAGAAATTGACGTATAATTGTGCAGGTAGGGATAAGATTTTGATGCCTGACAGTCGCATTAGTGCCAGCGCCGTACCCAAAACAACACCACCAATGATGGCAAGTACAAGCACTTTTAGGGTCATTGCGCCCCCACTTAATAGGGCGGGTAGGGCATTTTGAAGTTCAGCGATCATGCTTCACCCCCATCAATTTGTCCTTTGATACGTAGGCGTTTTTCCAAATAGCCCATGCTGTAGATGATGATCAGGTTAAATATCAAATACACCAAGGTGGCAAATGCGTACACTTCAATGGTGCTTTGGGTGTATTCGCTGATGGTCTTGGTTTGGCTGATAAGTTCGCTGACCCCCACCAAAGAAGCCACTGACGCATTTTTGTAACAGTTGGTCATCTCTGACGATAAGGGCGGCAAAATCACCCGAAACGCTTGCGGTAATAACACAAAACGATACACGTCTTTGGTATTAAATCCCAAGGCGTAGGCGGCGTTGCTTTGACCTTTGGGTAAGGATTCAATGCCTGTACGCACTTGCTCAATAATACGAGCGGCGGTAAATAGCCCAAGCCCGATGGACGCTGAAATGACCGCCGATGTGTTGGGGTGCAAATCTTGTAACCACCATGTTTTTAAGGCAGGTGTCAAGAACTCAGGCATGACATAGAACCAAAAAAACAGTTGTATCAAAAGGGGTACGTTTCTAAAAAAATTGACGTAAGCGGTGCCAATAAGACGAGCGGTTTTGTTGGGCAGTGTCCGCATGATACCCAAAATGGTACCCACTACCAAAGCGATAAGCCAGCCTGCCGTACCAATGACCAATAGCCAGCCAAAACCCTTTGCCAGCCAATGCCAATACAGCTCCTGCCCGATTCCTGTGGACTGCCAAAGCACGCCCCAATTCCAAGTATAATTCATAATTGTCCCTAGTCCGATAACCAAGTGTTGGCTTAATTATCAGTCCTTGTTACAGTCGCTACAAAAAACTGACGACCATATACAGATCGTCAGCTTTGACTGTGTGCCTAACCTAATTTATTGTGCCTTTTTTGGTTCTGCTGCGTCATGTGGATTGGCAAGCAATGCTTTTAGACCATCGCTCATGGCAAAATCCATATTGACGTTTTTGGGTGGGATTGGGCTTGTGAACCATTTGTTATAAATGTCGTTGATTTCGCCTGAAGCATAGGTGGCTTTTAGAGTGTCATCAACCACTTTTTTGAAGGCAACATCGCCTTTACGCATCATACAGCCATAGATTTCAAAGGATTGTGGCTCACCAACGATTTGCCATTTGGCAGGATCTTTGGCTTTGGCTTTTTCGCCCGCTAGCAATACGTCGTCCATCATAAAGGCGGCAGCACGACCATTTTCTAACATCAAGAAAGATTCGCCGTGGTCTTTGGCAGAAACGATGTTAATACCAAGTTTTTCTTTGTCGTTCTTTTCTTTGATGAAACGCTCTGATGTGGTGCCTGCGGTGGTTACCAAAGTTTTGCCTTTTAGGTCAGCAAAGTCTTTGATGCCAGAATCATTTGCCACAAGTAAGCGAGTACCAATTTCAAAGAAACCAACAGAAAAATCTACTTGTTGTTGGCGCTCTGGGTTGTTGGTGGTAGAGCCACACTCCAAATCCACAGTACCGTTTTGTACCAAAGGAATGCGAGTTTGTGAAGTTACTAGGTTGTAGCGCACCTTCAGATCGGGCATATTTAGCTCTTTTTTAAGGGCTTCAACCACTTTTAGTTGTAGATCGTGGGCATAACCTACAGGCTGATTTGGCTTGTCAGCAATATAAGAAAAAGGAATGGAAGAATCACGATGCGCCAAAACAATTTCGCCTGATTTTTTGATTTTGTCAAGCGTGCCTTCGCCTGCGGCAGCATTGGTTGGGGCAGCTTCGGTTTTGCCATCGCCTGCGGGAGCGGCAGGGGTTTGGCTGCTGTTATTACAAGCGGTAAGCCCCAAAGCACCAACAGCAAATAAAGCCACTGCCAAAGGTTTGTACGTCAAAGTCATGACTGATATATCCTTATAAACGGACGAAAAACAAGCCAAATCATCTTGTCCGTAACGATGATTTAACAGAAGAATTATGGTAGTATTTAATTGAAATTTACCATGAAAAATATCATACATGAAAATTATGAAAAATAGCAAGTGTTATATAAATCATTTTATCTAATCAATCGCATTAATCAAACATATTAAAAAATACCCCAACAGTCTTAGCTATTGGGGTATCAGGTTTTAAAAAGGGGTGAACGAAAATTATTCGTCATCACCTACCATTGCCATGATCTGTTCACTGATGGCAACGGTGTTAAATCCTGCGTCCACAAATAAAATTTCGCCTGTGATACCGCTTGCCCAAGGCGATAATAAAAATAAGGCAGCATTACCCACTTCTTCTTGGCTGACGTTGCGTTGTAAGGGGGCGATTTTTTCGCTGACATCTAGCATTTTGCGAAAAGACTTAATGCCACTGGCGGCAAGGGTGCGAATGGGGCCTGCACTGATGGCATTGACACGAATGCCTTCGCCGCCCAATGAGCTTGCCAAATAACGTACGCTGGCTTCTAGGCTTGCTTTTGCCATGCCCATGACGTTGTAATTGGGCAGTACTGATACGCTGCCTTCATAAGTCAGTGTCAATAGTGAGCCTTGACGGGCGGCAAGCAGCGAGCGACCTGCTTTGGCAAGAGCCACAAAGCTGTAACTGGAAATGTCATGGGCAATGCTTGAGCCTTCACGGGTGGTGGCACGGGTAAAATCGCCATCTAATTGATCGGCAGGGGCAAAACCGATGGCGTGCACAATGCCGTTAATGCCTTTGTCTTCGCCTTGTCCCCACAAACGGTCAATTTCGGCAAAGCAAGCGTCAATGGAAGCGTCCGATCCCACATCACACTCCAAAACCGCCAACGCACCAAAGGCTTCGGCAGCCATTTCTACCCGTTTTTTGATTTTGTCGTTGGGGTAGGTCAAAATCAGCTCTGCACCTTCACGGTGTAAGCACTCGGCAATCGCCCAAGCGATAGAAAGTTTACTGGCGATACCAGTAACCACAAAACGCTGTCCTTTTAACAACATAATGATGTACCTATATAAATTACAAAAACTTGCCAATTATAACACAAATTTCTTAAAATCACTAAAATTGCAAACATTTGTAAACCCTTTATTGAATGTGTTTCATGCTGTTTTGTCAAAAATTCATGGTGGGCAAAAATTCATTGGCTTTTTGTCAATTGCCCCTTGATAAAATCTCATTTTGCGTTAAGCTATAGCATTTTTAGCCGATTACTTATCATGTCAAATTCTGATCACCTTGATTTTTTACCAGATTACGAAAAAGTTGCTGCTCATTACGCTCAAATCATCGATGGCTGTGGCGAAGACCTAAACCGAGCAGGACTAATAGATACACCCATGCGTGCGTCCAAAGCTTTTGCCTATTTGACCCGTGGTTATCATCAGTCGCTAGAAGTGGTGGCAAATGACGCCATTTTTCCATCGGACAATCCTGAATTGGTGTTGGTACAAAACATTGAATTTTATTCTTTGTGTGAACATCATCTGCTGCCTTTTTATGGCGTGGTGCACGTGGGTTATTTGCCCCAAGGCAAGGTGCTGGGTTTGTCCAAAGTGGCACGCATTGTGGATATGTACGCCAGACGACTACAAATTCAAGAAAATTTAACCAAACAAATCGCCGAAGCCATCGCCAAACTGACCGATTGCCGTGGGGTGGCGGTGGTGATGGACGCAAGCCATATGTGCATGATGATGCGTGGCGTAAGCAAACAGCAGTCCACCACTCGCACGCTAAGTATGCTTGGGGAATTTGATGGCAATGCTCAAGCCCGTCAAGAGTTTTTGGCAGCCATTCCCAAACGAGCACCTGCGTTTTGATACCCAAAAATGGCAAAATTACAAGAAATCCGAGCGGATTTTGATAGATAGCATTGTTGTTTATCAAGCTTATAATAAGGCGATTGCCGAACCTGCACTTGGTGAGCGGTGTTTTGTGTCGCCTTTTTCGTTTAACCGTAAACGTGAATAAAACCTTCTTATTTGTGGCTCATGTAGTGGCATGGCAGAAGGTGTTTGGGTAGGTGCTTATGTGCATTTCGGTGGGATTTTGAACACTTTTTGCGTGGCGCAAAGCTCAATTACAGTTCCATACAGCTGGGTATCGGTCGGCAACTGATAAAAGAATATAACAACAGCATTTTGTCCATCACGGACTTAACCCCGCTTACCCACAAAATCTACGATCTCAAACAACAAGGCAAACTTTTAAACGCCAAAAACTGCTGCCTAGCGAAAAGCTGTATCCTGTGGCAACCGATGTGAGTAAAACTTTGGGAATTGCGTTTTGATTTTTTAAGTTTGTCAAAGCTATGTTATACTAAGCCTGACAAATTTTATCAATCCCATCAATCAAGAACACATCATGACCACACCCATTTTAGATCCCAATTGGCAATCAGATGCATTAGATGATGAGCTCACTGTTGCCGAACAAACCCTTGCGGTGCGTAGCGGTTACCATCGTACAGACGAAGGCGAGCATTCCGAAGCCATTTTTGCCACCAGTAGCTATGTCTATAAATCCGCCAAAGACGCTGCCGACCATTTTGATGGCACCAAAAAAGGCAATGTCTATAGCCGTCATACCAATCCTACCGTGCGTGCCTTTGAGCGGCGTTTGGCTGCTTTAGAAGGTGGTGAGCGCTGTGTGGCGACCGCCAGTGGCATGGGGGCGATTTTGACCATGTGTTTGGCGTATCTTAAGGCAGGCGACCATTTGCTGTGTGCTAAGCAGCTGTTTGGGTCATCGGTGGCGCTGTTTGATACTTATTTTACGGCGTTTGGCGTGGAAGTTAGCTATGTGGACTGCTTTGACAATGCCGCTTGGGCAGACGCCATACAGCCCAACACCCGTGTACTGTACTGCGAAAGCCCGTCCAATCCTGTGGCGCAAATTGCTGATTTGGCGTTTTTGGCAGAACTTGCGCACGCCCATGAAGCGCTACTGATTGTGGATAACTGCTTTGCCACCCCTGCCATTCAAAAACCTTTGGCGCTTGGGGCGGACGTGGTCATTCATTCTGCCAGTAAATACATTGATGGGCAAGGGCGAGTGCTTGGCGGGGCGCTCGTTGGCTCTGATGCACTGATGGAAAAAGCTTTTGGCGTGGTGCGCACTGGGGGCATTAGTTTGTCGCCTTTTAATGCGTGGGTACTGCTAAAGGGCTTGGAAACCTTGTCTTTGCGCATGAAAGCCCATTGTGAAAACGCCAATCAAGTGGCGCATTTTTTAAGCACGCACCCTGCGGTCAAAAAAGTGCATTTTTCAGGATTGCCCGATCACCCATCACATGAACTTGCCAAGCGTCAGCACACACAGTTAAACGTGGGCGGCGATGTGATAAAAGGCGCATTTGGGGCGATTGTTGGCTTTGAAGTGGCAAATAAAGAGCAGGCGTGGCACGTCATTGACAGCACCAAAGTCATCTCCATCACCAACAATCTAGGCGATGCCAAATCCACCATTACCCACCCAGCTTCCACCACCCATTTTCGTATGACACCAGAGCAGCGAGCGCAAGCAGGCGTCAATGATGGCTTGATTCGCTTGTCGGTGGGGCTTGAAAATGTGCAAGACATTATTGATGATTTAAAACGTGGGCTTGATGGTTTATAAGGAATAAAAAAAATGAAAATCAATATCGGTATCGTAGGCGGCACAGGTTATACAGGGGTTGAGCTTATCAGACTGCTTAGTCGCCACCCAAACGCCCAAATCAAAATTTTGACATCACGCTCTGAAGCAGGTAAAAAAGTCAGTGATATTTTTCCCAGTTTGTATCATGTCAGTGATCTGGTGTTTAGCGAGCCTGACGATACGGCGCTGGCAAGCTGTGATGTGGTGTTTTTTGCCACGCCGCACGGGGTTGCGATGAAGTCGGCGCAATGTTTACTAGATAATGGCGTAAAAGTCATTGATTTGGCAGCGGATTTTCGTTTGCAGGATTTGACCGCCTTTGAAACATGGTACGGCATGAGCCACACTTGCCCTGACATTTTGACAACATCGGTATATGGTTTGCCCGAAGTCAATAGAGCGCACATCAAAACCGCCCAAGTCATCGGCAATCCAGGGTGTTATCCGACCACCGCCATTTTGGGGCTAAAACCCGTCATTGACCACCAAAACACAAAAAACACACCCATGATTGAAAAGCGTATCATCATTGATGCCAAGTCGGGTGTGTCAGGGGCAGGGCGTAATGCCAAAATGAATTTATTATTTAGTGAACTGTCGGACAATTTTAGCGCTTATGGGGTAACAGGTCATCGCCACCTGCCTGAAATACAACAAGGGATAAATTCGCTACTTGCGTCCAAATTTGTGCAAACAGTGCGTTTTGTGCCCCACCTTGTGCCGATGATTCGGGGTATGTTAAGCACCATTCATTTGACGCTGACCGATGATGGCAAGATGACAGATTGGCAGGCGGTGTTTGAAACGGCGTATCGTGATGAATATTTTATTGACGTACTGCCCAAAGGACAATTTCCTGATACCCGTTCGGTGCGTGCGTCTAATCGCCTAAAAATAGCCGTTCATCAGGACAATGACAACGACACTTTGACCGTGATTGTGGTACAAGACAATTTGGTTAAAGGAGCGGCAGGGCAAGCGGTGCAAAACATGAACATTTTGTTTGGTTTGGACGAACAGACAGGGCTTGATGGCGTGCCTGTGGTGCCTTAAATATTCCCCACTAAGATAATGGGTATTGCTTTTTGTGATAAATTGTATTACATTGAAGACTTATTGATGTGATGAGCGATAAAAATGAGCCAAAGTAAATTAGTCCTAACCTTTAGTGTAGATGCCATGAATTGCGGTGGTTGTATCACTGCCATCAAAGAAGCGTTAGGACAGCTTGATGGCGTACTTGGGGTAGATGTACGTCTGCCTACCAAGGAAGTGAGTGTGGAATTTTGTGAAGGTACGGTAACGCTTGATGAGTTTCGCCGTGTCATTGAGCAAAGTCGTCATTGGTGCTTTGTCAATGCCATACAAAAAGCCCAAAAAGCCAAACGTTTTGGAGTAACAGCATGAGTGAAGTAACTTTACAAGTAAGTGGCATGACCTGCGCAGGGTGTGGCAAATCCGTCAATCGTGCGGTCGGTGAGATGACTGGGGTGTCTTTTGTGTCTGCCGACTGGGAAAAAGGTCAAGTGGTGGTGGCGTTTGATGAAACGCAAACTTCTTTGTCAGACATCAAAGAAGCCATTGAAGACGCTGGATTTGATGTATTATAATTTGCCTTAACTACCAAAAAACCGAATGAATGACGTTCAGTTTTTTTATTTTTGATTTGATAAAAAAACATGGATAAATAGGGACGATGATCGTGATATTATTTTATAATAACAAAACAGCCCCAAAATTTGACCTATTGTAAATTTATGTAACTGCTGCTTCACATACCTAAAATACGGCTTGATTTATGCCACATAAGGCATATCTAAGAAAAAAACTACCTGTGCCAAAATACCATGTCCAATCCTATGCCAAACGTCCAAACCCAGCAATTTGCCCTAACAGGCATGACCTGCCAAGCCTGCGCCAACCGCATTGAAAAAGTCCTAAACAAAAAGCCCGCCATCGTCTCTGCCGAAGTGAATTTTGCCAGTGAAACGGCGGTGATAAGCTTTGATGATGAAAAAACCAACGCCAATGAAATCATCACATGGATCAAAAAAACAGGCTTTGACGCCAGTCCATTGGTAGAAAACACGCCCCAAAAATCATCTTTGCCGTGGAAACTGATGGCGCTTTGGCTGCTTTGTCTGCCGTTTTTTGTGGGTATGATTGGCATGATGACGGGGCTACATACGCTCATGCCGCCGGTGTGGCTGCAATTTATATTGGCGACGCTCGTGCAATTTGTGTTTGGGCTACATTTTTATCAAGGGGCGTGGGCAAGTATCAAAGGCGGTCTTGCCAACATGGATGTGCTTGTGGCGTTGGGGACAAGCGCCATTTGGGGGTATTCTACTTATGTGTGGCTGACACATGGTACGCACGCCATACATGGGGTGTATTTTGAAGCATCAGTCATGGTGATGGCGTTTGTCAGTTTGGGTAAATATTTAGAAGAACGCACCAAAAAACACAGCCTAAACAGCGTAACGGCATTGATGAGTCTTGTGCCTGACTATGTGCAAGTCAAGCGTGGCGACACTTGGCAAGAAGTACCGCTTAGTCAAGTGCAAGTTAATGATGTGTTATTGGCTCGTGTGGGCGACAAAATAGCTTGTGATGGCGTGGTGGTGTCGGGAGCAGGTTATGTAGATGAAGCTCATTTGACGGGAGAAAGCCGAGTGCTGACCAAAACGCTTGACATGACGGTATTGGCTGGCAGTACGCTGTCGGACGGCAGTTTGGAATATCGTGTGCTTGCTACGGGCAAAGATACGTTGCTTGGCGACATGGCGCACGCCCTAAGTCAAGCCCAAGGCACCAAAGCCAAAATCGCTCGTTTGGCGGACGTTGTTTCGGGGGTGTTTGTGCCTAGTGTGGTGGCGGTGGCGTGTTTGACCTTTGTGGTGGTTTATTTTTTGGGGTTGGGGCTTGATGAAGCGTTATTGCGAGCGGTGTCGGTACTGGTCATTGCTTGTCCGTGTGCGTTGGGGCTTGCGACACCAACCGCCATCATGGCGGGCATGGGCGTGGCAAGCCGTCATGGGGTGATGTTTAAAGACGCAATCAGTTTGGAGCAGGCGGGCAAAATTGACACCATCGTGTTTGACAAAACAGGTACCTTAACCCAAGGCGTACCAACGGTGCAAGACATTTATCATTATGATAAAAATATTGCCATTGATGAAATTATCCGTTGGTGCGCCAGTGTAGAAATTCATGCAGGACACCCATTGGCGCAGGCGCTGGTGGACTTTGCCAAACAAAAAAATGTGTCTTTATTGACGGCTCATCACCCCACATCACTGATTGGGCAAGGCATTAGTGCCACGATTGATGGTGTAGGGCTGGTCAAAGTTGGCACGCCGAAATTTATAGGTATTGATGATGTACCCACGTTGGGTGTTTGGGGGCGTTCTAGTCTTGTGGCGGTTGGTGTTGATGACAGACCCTTGGCGGTATTTGCGTTGGCGGACGAACTAAAAACAGACGCTTTGGCGGTGGTGCAAGCCTTCAAAGATGACGGCATTGACGTGATGATTTTAAGTGGTGATCATCAAGGCGTGGTGGACGATGTGGCAAGTCGTTTGCAAGTGGTTTTGGCTTATGGTCAGCTTTCCCCCCAAGACAAAGCAAACCATATCAAAGCGTTACAACAACAAGGACAAAACGTTGCCATGATTGGCGATGGGGTCAATGACGCTCCTGCCATGGCAACGGCAAACACCAGTTTTGCGGTAGAAGAAGCGTCAGCGGTTGCCAGACAAACAGCGTCCGCTTGGCTGGTTGGGACGGCATTGATTCATGCTTATTATGCTCAAAAAATCGCCAAAATCACTTTACGCACCATCAAACAAAACCTATTTTTTGCGTTTATTTATAATGTGGTGGGTATTTTGCTGGCGGTGTTTGGAGTGCTTAATCCAATGATTGCAGGGCTTGCGATGGCATTAAGTTCCATTTCGGTACTGATGAATGCGCTGCGCCTTAAAAAGACCAAGCTGTCCTTGTCGTCTTAGGGCTCGGGTGGACAAAGTCAGTAGGGTGCTTTGTTGGGATTGAACCTTTTAAAAACCGGCAAAATGTTTTAAAATAACCGTTTTATCTAACAAATAGGATAACCAATGAGCCTAAGCCATGTGGACGCCAATGCCATTCGTGGATTGCGTGATAAGATCGATCGAATTGATGAGCAAATTCAAACATTGATCAACGAGCGAGCCAGTATCGCCCAAGAAGTTGCCATCACCAAAAAAAATCATGAAAACGATCCCATTTTTTATCGCCCAGAGCGTGAAGCGCAAGTGTTAAATGCGGTCATGGCAAGAAATACAGGGCCTTTAAGCGGCGAAAAAATGGCAAAGCTGTTTCGGGAGATCATGTCGGTTTGTTTGGAACTTGAAGCCCCGCAAAAGGTCGCTTATTTGGGACCTATAGGTACATTTACCCACGCCGCCGCTCTAAAGCACTTTGGCAAAGCCATCACCACCGTGCCAATGGCAACCATCACGGACGTGTTTCGTGAAGTGGAAGCAGGTTCGGCAAGTTATGGCGTTGTTCCCGTAGAAAATTCATCAGAAGGGGTGGTTAATCACACGTTAGATGCGTTTTTAAATTCTGGGCTTAAAATCATCGGTGAAGTGGAGCTGCCCATTCATCATAATTTTTTGGTGGCGCAGCATACCAAAGTGGACAGCCTAAGCCGCATTTATGCCCATCAGCAGTCTTTGGCGCAGTGTCGTCATTGGCTTGATGTCAATTTCCCCAATGTGGAACGGGTGGCAGTGTCTTCTAATGGTGAAGCCGCTCGCCGTCTACAAAACGAATGGCACAGCGCAGCAATCGCAGGTGATGTGGCGGTGGCTGAATACGGCTTACACAAATTGCACGAAAACATTGAAGACAGCCCCGGTAATACCACCCGCTTTTTGATCATTGGCAAAGAAGACATTGCGCCATCAGGTCAAGACAAAACCAGTATCGTGGTATCTAGCCCTGACAGAGCAGGGGCGCTGATTGAAATTTTAGAGCCACTAAAACGTCATGGCGTTTCTATGACCAGCATTGAGACACGTCCTGAACGTCCCAACAAATGGGCGTATGTGTTTTTTATTGACATGAACGGACACATCAATGACGACAACGTCAAAAATGCCATTGAAGACATTCGTCCACTGGTCAAAGAGTTAAGGATTTTGGGATCGTATCCAAAGGCAGTTTTGTAAATTGGCGATGAGTTGTATTTGGGGTAATTTGGTTTTATCAGATGACAAAATCAGTTATCCCAAATATTTCATCTGTCAAAAACTAATAAAAGGGATTTGTCCAAAAAGACAATGATTTTATCTTACCTTAAATTACAAAATCGTAAACAGTAAAATCAGTGGCATGGGTTTATCTATAAGCAAATACAGTTTAAAAAACTAAGATGATGATTTGGATAAAAAAATAGATATCGGTCAATTATCTTGTCCCTTGCTTGTTAAGGCGTTTTTTTTAAATTTATGATGGTCAAGCTAAAGTTTTGATGGTTTGGATAAACTGTTCCGTAAAAATACCAAGGGCGGTTTTGCAAGACGACACCTTGTCAATCAATGCCGATGGATTAAATCAGATGGTGGGTAAATTAATGTCTTGATTTATCATTTATTTTGATGATTTAAAAATAGATTTTTTTAAAATTATATAACTGGGATTACTATTGATGTTTGAAAAAATCGCCATCATTGGTTTGGGGCTAATTGGGGCAAGCCTTGCTCAAGCCTTAAAAAATAACCAGCTTGCAGACATCATCGGCATAGATGCCAACACCGACAGTGTGCGTGCAGGATTGGACGTTGGGCTGCTAAGTTTTGGCAGTAGCGATGTCTATCAAGGCGTGCAAGGAGCGGACATCATCGTCATTGCCGTGCCTGTCAAAGCCATCAAAGGCGTTTTAAGCGACATCAAAAAAGCCATGGACGACAACTTACTTAGTCCATCGTGCGTCATTACCGATGTGGGTAGCACCAAGATGAGCGTGGTACAACAAGCCACTGAAGTGTTTGGTAAAATGCCCAGCCATTTTGTGCCAGCTCACCCCATCGCAGGGGCAGAAAATTCAGGGTTTTTGGCAAGAAATCCCAAATTGTTTGTCGCTCATAAGGTCATCATTTGCCCCGACGAACACGCCGACCCCAAGGCGGTCATGATGGTGCAAACCTTGTGGCAAAGCATAGGCGCTGATGTGGTCTTTATGAGCGCAGCCCGCCACGATGAAGTGCTGGCTTATACCAGTCATTTGCCCCATTTGATTGCTTTTGCTTTGACCGAGCAAATGGCACGTCATGATGATAATTTGGACATTTTTAGATACGCCGCAGGGGGATTTCGGGATTTTAGTCGCATTGCCGCCAGCTCTCCCATCATGTGGCATGACATATTTTTGGCAAACAAAACAGCGCTTTTGACGGCGTTGGATAAATTTCAAAGTGAACTGAGCGAATTTAAAACTTTGATAACCAATGAAGATTCCGAAAAAATTTTACACCGTTTAACCACAGCACGCCATGCCCGCCGTCATTTTGGGCATATGTTGCTTAACAATCAGTCTATTAAGGACATTGCCATGACAGAGCAAAGCTATCACATTCGCCCAAGCACGCACATCAAAGGTACAATTACGGTACCGGGGGACAAATCCATTTCTCATCGCAGTATCATGTTTGGATCGCTGGCTGATGGCGTTACCAACGTCAGTGGCTTTTTGCAGGGCGAAGACGCTTTGGCAACCTTGCAAGCCTTCAAAGACATGGGCGTTCGTATTGAGCGTGATGGCGACAAAGTAACCATTCATGGCGTGGGCGTTGATGGGCTGCAAGCACCACAAAATCCGCTGTATATGGGCAATTCTGGCACGAGTATGCGCCTGCTTGCAGGGATTTTGTCCGCCCAAAAGTTTGACAGCGTCATGACGGGCGATGTCAGTTTGTCCAAGCGTCCGATGGAGCGAGTGGCAGCGCCTTTGCGTTTGATGGGGGCAAAAATCCAAAGCACGGGCGAAAAAGGCACAGCGCCACTGTCCATCACGGGCAATCAAACGCTACAAGCCATTGATTATCAGCTGCCCGTGGCTTCGGCGCAAATCAAGTCTTGTTTGATTTTGGCTTCACTTTGGGCAAAGGGCACAACCGTCATCACCGAGCCTGAAGTCAGCCGTGATCATACCGAGCGTATGCTAAACGCTTTTGGCTATCCTGTTATCACAGACGGCAACAAAATCAGCATTACAGGTGGCGGACGTTTGACGGCGTGCGACATTGTTGTGCCGGCGGACATTTCTAGTGCGGCATTTTTTATGGTGCTTGGGGCGATTGGTGGTGGCAAAGGTTTGACCATTGAAAAAGTGGGCATGAACCCAACCCGTACAGGGGTGATTGACATTCTTAAACTGATGGGCGCTGACATCAGTATCAGTAACGAAACGGTGGTGGGTGGCGAGCCCATTGCTGACATTACGGTGCGTCCGTCCAACTTACAAGGCATTGACATTCCCGAAGCGCTTGTACCGCTTGCCATTGATGAGTTTCCAGTGCTGTTTGTGGCGGCAAGCTGTGCCACAGGAGTAACCAAACTAACAGGCGCCAAAGAGCTTAGAGTCAAAGAATCTGACCGCATTCAAGTGATGGCAGACGGACTGACAAGCCTTGGCGTAGAATGCACCGTATTAGATGACGGTATCATCATTCAAGGCAAGGGCAGGGCTGGCGAGCGTAACGCTGTGTTTGGCGGTGGAGTGATTGAATCTCATCACGATCATCGCATTGCCATGAGTTTTAGCGTGGCAAGCGCTCGTGCCTGTGATGACATCATCATTCATGGTACAGAAACGGTGGCGACCAGTTTTCCGAATTTTGCCAACCTTGCAAACTTGGTGGGTTTAAACATTGACATAAAATAAACTTACCATGAAATCCGCCGTTGTTACCACACCAAAGGGGCTATTGACCGCTTTGGTGGCTTTTTTGATTTGGGGGAATTTTCCTTTATATTTCAAAGAATTGTCCGAATATAATGCCCTTGAGATCATCGTACATCGGGTGGTGTGGACCTTTGTGGTTTTGTCTTTGGTGCTTTTGCTGGAAAAACGTGGCAGTTGGCTGTCAGTCATCAAACAAAACCCCAAATGGCTTGCACTGACGTTTTTGGCGGCAATATTGATTGGGATTAACTGGCTGACTTATGTGTGGGCAGTAATGCACGATAGGATACTAGAAGCCAGTTTGGGTTATTTTATTCACCCTTTGTTTAATGTGGCGCTGTCCATGCTGCTATTTAAAGAAAAACTGCGCCCCTTGCAAGTGGTGGCGGTGGCACTGGCGGTGGTGGCGGTCTTAGTCCAAATCTTTTGGTTTGGTGGGCTGTCTTGGGTGAGTTTGCTTTTGCCGTTGTCGTTTGGGTTTTATGGGGTCATTCAGCGGCAAACGCCATTTGATGCCATTGATGGGTTATTTATAGAAACTTTACTACTTTTGCCGTTTTGTGGGCTGTGGCTGATGACTGCTGATGTGGCAAGCAGTGATTTGGGGTTTTGGCTGTCGTCTGACATTTGGCTTTTGACATTGGCAGGGCCCATTACCCTAATTCCTTTGCTGCTTTATAATATGTCCACCAAGCAAGTGGCGTTTAATGTGTTGGCATTTTTAAATTATTTAACGCCCAGTATCGTCTTTTTGTTGGCGGTGTTTTATTATGGGGAAGCCTTTGATGTGCAAAAACTGTTGGTATTTTGCCTGATTTGGCTTGGGCTGGTTATTTTTAGTGCGGATATGTTGCACGCACAAAGGAAGACAAATGAATGACGTGGTTTTTATTCACGAACTAAAAATTGATACCTTGATTGGTGTTTATGCGTGGGAACGTGCCATCAAACAAGAGCTTATCATCAGTGCTGAGATGGTGTGCGACACCAAAAAGGCAGGACAAAGCGATGATGTGGCAGACGCCATCAACTACAAAAGCGTTTGTGAAGACATAGAGCGTCTTTGCCATCAGGTCAAAGCCAAATTGTTAGAAAGTTTGGGTGAAGTGATTTGTGAGTATGTCCTAAGGACGTATCCTTGTCAGTCCATCACGCTGACCATCGCCAAACCCAACGCCATCAAACAAGCGTCATCGGTCGGCATCAAAATCACCCGCCACAAACAACCCATCGGCTCATGACACCAGTTGCCATGACACAAGTTGCCCTGTATCGTGCCGTATTATCACAGTTGCCCCAAACGATGACCGAAGCAGTGATTGCCATGGGCAGCAATAATGACGCTGATAGGGCGTTTTTGTTGGCGATTCAAGCACTTGAAACATTGGGGCAAATGACCATGTCTCAAACAATTGTCAGTCCTGATTTTACCCAAAAAACCAACCACATTTATCATAATGCTTGCGTTCGGTTGATACTAAAAGTGCCACTGTCATTTTTTGAGCTAAAAACGGCGCTCAAAAACATAGAAAGCCACTGCGGACGTAGCTTTGATTCATCGTGTGTGGCGATGGATTTAGACATTTTGGCGGTAAGTTATTTGCCTTATCAGTGGTACATCAGCCAAAAACGTTTGCCCTTTAAAAATCATGAAATTTTGGGGCTTGGGCAAATTGCTCCTTTTTTACTTGAAAGGCAAGCCCAAACCCTTACCACCTTTACCAAATAAAATTCGCCACAACTGCCACAACTGCCACAACACTCATGACAATCAATGCTGTTTGCGTGCTTTTTTGTTTGTCTTGCCATTCTTGAAGGGCGGTGCTGAGTTTATGGTTTTCAGTGGTCAAACTTTGGATTTGGGCGGACTGTTCGGCGATTTTGGCTTTGTAATTTTCTCGTTTTTGTTCTTGTTCTTCGGGGGTGGGTTTTTGCTGTTTGCCCTTTATCATTTGCAGTAGGTTTCGGATAACGCCACCAACGCCCAGTTGCAATAAAAAGGCTTTAAGTTGTGCCACGTCTTCGGTTTCTCCACGTATTTGCAAAGCATCTACAGCAGACTGACTGTGTGTGGTCAAAACGTTTAATAATTGAAAACTGTAGGCGTTGATGGTGATGTCGGCTTGTTCTTTGTCTGCGGGCATACGATCGTCAAGCAATACGCCCCGATAACCAAAAGTGGCATAAATGTGCGTATGGGGCAAATAAGTACGAATACAAACCAGTTTGCCACTGCTGGCAAGCGGATAAGCCAGTTTGCGCAAGGTGGGATCAAAACGCAGCACCAAAGTAATGGCAGATTCCAAAAAAACCAATAAAACATTCAAAAACCCCCGAGTAAAACCACTGGGCTCGGTTTGTTGATGTTCGCTGGGGCGTGCGGTTTGTGATGGGGTTTGCGTGTCTATGCCGATGGCAGGTGCAGGATTATTGTTGGTCTGGGACATGGTTAATTCTCACAATCAATTACCCTAAATAATAAAGTCATCTTTGTAAAAAGTAAACCTGTCGCATACAAAATTCACCATAAAAGCCTATTTTTGTGGCAAAATTCGTTCGTTTTATGGCAAATTTGTTAAAAAACACAAAAAAATAACCCCTACCCCCTTGTAAAATGTACATCTTGCTTTTAAAATGCACTGAAGTTGGAATTTTTAAATCTTTTATTAAGCATTCCAAAACGAGTTAAACCAAATTTATGCCTATTTTGGTGTGGGTTTGGTGTGTTATATTTTTTTACATGAGGATAAATCATGAATAAGTCAGAATTGGTCGATGCTATTGCAAGTGAAGCAGGACTTACCAAAGATCAAGCCACCAAAGCCCTAAATGCGTTTACTGCCAGCGTGCAAAGCGCTCTTGAGCGTGGTGATGATGTGGCGTTGGTAGGATTTGGTACTTTTAGTGTCAAAGAACGTGCCGCTCGCACTGGTCGTAACCCTAAAACTGGCGAAGCATTGCAAATCGCTGCAAGCAAAGTACCTAGCTTTAAAGCAGGCAAAGGGCTAAAAGACGCTGTCAATGTGGTTGTACCAGCCAAAAAAGGCAAGAAAAAATAAGCCTTAAAGGTCTAAATATTTAAAAAACGCTGACAATGAATTTGTGGGCGTTTTTTTTGTTTTATGGCGAAAAAATTTTGAGAATTTTGTAAAAATAACGTATTATAGGGGTTTTTGTTATTTAAATTTTAAAAAACGGTTTTCTATGGACAAAATGCGTGAGTTTATGCAAAGCTGGCTTGGTAAGCTGGTTTTGGTGTTGGTGCTTGCTCCTATGGCATTTTTGGGCGTGCAAAGTTTTGGCCCAAGCGGTTTATCCCCTGATGAAGCCATTAAGGTAGATGATACTTCCATTGGTTTGTCGGTATATAATCAAGCCATCAATGACCGTAAAGATCAATTAAAAGGGGTTGACCCCAGTCTTATCAATGAACAAGTGCTTGCTGATGAAGTGCTAGAAAGCTTGATTCAGCGTGCGTTATTGGAAAACCAAGCCAAATTTTTGGGGCTGACCATCTCTGATGCCATGCTGACGCAAATTTTGGCGGCTGATCCTGAATTTGCCGACGCTAATGGTAATTTTTCTGAAGAGCGTTTTGCTAAGTATCTGCAAGAACGCCGCATGAGCCGTGATATGCTGTTTGAAGTATTGCGCACGCAGTTTAGACTAAGACAGCTGGCGGACGGTATGTTAAATGGGGCAATTTTTCCCAATTCGCAGATCAGCCGTTTGATTGATTTGCAAGTCAAAAACCGTGAAGTTTGGCTACATCGTTATGATTGGAAAGAATTTGCCGATAAAGTCAGTGTCAGCGAAGCAGAAGTTAAAAGCTACTATGACACCCACAAAGACCGCCTAAAAGCCCCTGCGATGGTGGATTTGTCCTACATTGAATTTGACCCTGCCACCGTCAAACTGCCCGAAGTCAGCGAAGAAGAACTAAAAGCGCAATATCAAGCGTATTTGCAACAAAACGGACAAGGGGCAAAACAACTTGCACAAATTTTGTTGTCGGGAGAAAATGCCAAAGCCCGTGCCGATGAAGTCAAAGCCAAACTGGACGCAGGCGAAAGCTTTGAAGAGCTTGCCAAAACGTATTCTGACGACCCCACAGGCAAATCAGGTGGCAGCATTGGGGCATTTAATGCCGATGTGTTTGGAGAAGACGCCAGCAAAGTGCAAGCGGCAATCACGCCTTTGAGTGTGGGGCAGACCACCGCTGTGATACAGACTTCGTTTGGTTATCAGATTTTTAAAGTTACCGAAGTGTCGGACGCTCCAAGCCTTGACAGCCTAAAAGACGAACTGACCGCCCAAGTCGCCAAACAAAAACAGCAAAACACCATTAATGAGTTGATAAGCAAAATTGACACGATGGCGGTAGATGCGATGGGCATTGCAGACATTGCCAAAGAAGTGGGCATGAGCGTCAAACGCATTGAAAATTACCCACAAACCGGCAACAAAACCGAACTGCCCATGCCTGCGGTCATCGCCACTGCCTTTGACGAGCACGCCATTGATGAGCAAGCGGTCAGCCCCAACATTCAAGTGGCTGACAAAGTGGTTTGGGTGCAGTCTAGCAATTATCGCCCCGCAAAAAATCTGACACTGGACGAAGCTCGTGAGCAGGTCAAAACCGCAGTTACCAAAGAGCGTGCCATCAAATTGGCGTACGAAGCTGCCCTTGCCAAAGTCCAAGCAAACAAAGAAAACCCCAAAGCATTGGCAACGGCTAGTGCTAGCATTGGTGTGGTGGGTATGCAAAATCAAGGCTTAAACCAAGCAGAGCGTGCCAGTTTGTTTTTGCATGACAACAAAGACGGTCTGTCTTTGTGGGCGGTAGAAACTGACACAGGGGCAAGCATTTTGGTGGGTTCACCCATCACCAGCACCGCCCAAAGTCAGCTTAGTCCGCTAGAAAGACAGCAAGCGTCCATGCTCATGCGTAACAATGTCGGTCAAGATCAATTGATGGATTATCTGCGTTATTTGCAAGACAGCAAAAAAGTAGAAATCAACCAACAAGCGATTAACACCCGCACCAACTAAACACAAACCAACAAAACCCATGTTCGCTTGAATGTGGGTTTTTGTTTTGATGAAAAGTCTTAAAAAAATCTTATATAGCCATGACCAAATCCACGCATATCCCAACAGCCATCACTTTAAAACCCGACCACATCACCAAACTGTCTGATACACAAGGCATGGCGTTGGCGTTTTGGCTGTCGTCGCTACTTAAATCCACCTTGACCGACACGTTGGTGGTGGTTGTTACCCCTGATTTGGCAAGTCTTGCCCGTCTTGAAACCGAACTTGGCTTTTTTGGGATAAAGGCTAATGTATTTGCCGATTATGAAACGCTGCCTTATGACAGGCTGTCGGTTCATCAAGACGTGGTGGCAGAACGCATTGGGCTTTTGACGCACATACCAAAAACAGGCGTGTTGCTTGTCAGTGTACAGACGTTAATGGGAAGAATTGCGCCACCTGCTTGGCTGTTGGGGCAGCATTTTGAGCTGTCGGTGGGCGAGCGTTTTAACATAGAAGACCAACGTCAAAGGCTCATCAGTGCAGGGTATACCTTGACCGACAACGTCTTTGAAGCGGGAGAATTTGCCATTCGTGGTGGCATTGTGGATATGTTTGTGGTCGGGCAGGTGTTGCCGTTTCGTTTACAGCTTTTGGACGATGAGATAGAAAGCATTAAATTTTTTAGCCCAGAAACCCAAAGAACCCTAAGCGATGACAATCTTGCCAAGCTCAAAAAAGACAGCCAAAACGGATACAATACCCTTGACGCAGACAAACTGCCAAGCGCCGCCAAACCCAAAAGCTTCATCATTTTGCCCGCCAAAGAGTTTCCTTTAGAAGAAGGTAAAGAGACCTTTCGGCAGAATTTCGCCAGTATGTTTGCCGATGTTTCTGCCCGCAAGGTGGAATTTTATCAAGATGTGATGAACGGCATCATGTTTTCGGGGATAGAGTATTATGCGCCCTTGTTTTTTGACCTTGATGACTGGCAAGCGTCAGGATCGCTGTTTGCTTATTTGCCCAAAAACACGTTATTTGTTACGACACAAGACCTAAAAGAACGCCATGACGCTTTTTGGCAGCAGACGCAAGGGCGGTATCGGTCGTTTCGTCATGACAAAGCCGTGCCGATTTTGTCGCCAGAGCTTTTGTATTTACCCAGTAATGAATTTTTTGCCAAATTAAAAGCGTACCCTAGAGCGGTTTTTGGTGTCAAAGACGGGCAAGCCCCCTTTACAAACGCACACATTCAAACGCCGCCACTTCTAAGCATTGACCACAAAAAAAGCGAGCCTTTGTCGGCGTTATTGGACTTCATCAAACAAAGTCAAAAGTCGGTGCTAATCACCCCAGAAACGGCAGGACGGCGAGAGATTATCCTTGAGTTATTGGCAGGCAAAATTGACGCACAAGTGGTGGCAAATTTTGATGAGTTTTTAGCCAATAAACAGCAATTTTGCACCACAAAAGTCGCTTTAACCGTCGCCCCCCTTGAACAAGGGCTGGTGATAGATGACGAGCAAGGCGGTTTTTGTGTGGTGAGTGAAACACAAATTTTCGGTCGGCAAATTTTACAAACTCGCAAACGCAAATCATCGGGCGGCATTCCCCAAGAGTTTTTGGTTAAGTCGGTAACAGAGCTTAATCAAGGCAGCCTTGTGGTGCATATTGAGCATGGCATTGGTCGCTATCAGGGGCTTGTGGTGCTTGATGTGGGCGGCGGCGAACAAGAATTTATCCATCTAAAATACGCCGACGATGCCAGCATTTATGTGCCGATCACCAATTTGGCGCTGATTGGGCGTTATAGTGGTACAGACAGTGAAGCGGTGGCGCTGTCCAAATTAGGCAGTGGCAAATGGGACAAAGCCAAACTAAAAACGTTGGAACAAATTCATGACGTGGCTGCCGAACTGCTTAATGTCCAAGCTCGCCGAAACGCCAAACAGGGCATCAGTTTTCCTATTGATATGACACAATACGAACTGTTTGCCAGCGGGTTTATGTATGAAGAAACGCCCGATCAGGCGTTGGCGATTGAAAGTGTGCTGTTTGACATGAAACAATCTAAGCCGATGGATAGGCTGATTTGTGGCGATGTGGGCTTTGGCAAAACCGAAGTGGCAATGCGTGCGGCGTTTGTGGCGGTGCAGGCGGGTTATCAGGTGGCGCTGCTTGTCCCGACGACGCTTTTGGCAGGTCAGCACGAAGACAGTTTTAGAAACCGTTTTGCCGATCATGCGGTGCGCATTGAAAGTTTGTCTCGGTTTGGCACAAAAAAACACCACGATAAAGTGCTTGATGACTTGGCGCAAGGCAAGGTGGACATCATCATCGGCACGCACAGATTGCTCCAAGATGATGTGCGGTTTAGGCAGTTGGGGCTGTTGATTGTGGACGAAGAACACCGCTTTGGGGTACGCCATAAACAAAAAATCAAAACCCTGCAAGCCAACATTGACACCCTTGCCATGACCGCAACCCCCATTCCTAGAACGCTCAATATGGCGCTGTCGGGTATGCAAGACATTTCGGTGATCGCCACGCCCCCTGCCAGACGTTTGGCCATCAAAACCTTTGTGGTAGAAAAAAACGAACAAGTCATCAAAGAAGCTGTTTTGCGTGAGATTTTGCGTGGCGGTCAGGCGTACTTTTTGCACAATGATGTCGCCAGTATTGAAGCGATGGCAGAGACACTGGGTGAGCTGATTGTTGAAGCCCGTGTTGGCGTGGCGCACGGACAAATGCCCGAAAAAGAGCTGTCTGCTGTGATGAGTGATTTTTATCACAAAAAATTTAATGTGCTTGTTGCCAGTACCATCATTGAAACAGGCATTGATGTGGCGACCGCCAACACCATCATCATCAACCGTGCCGATAAATTTGGACTGGCTCAGCTTCATCAGCTTCGTGGGCGAGTGGGGCGATCTTATCATCAGGCGTATTGCTATTTGCTTGTGCCGTCCATCAAGGGCTTGACCGCTGATGCCAAAAAACGCCTTGATGCCATCACCAAAGCCAACACTTTGGGTGCAGGATTTATGCTTGCCAGTGAAGACTTGGAGATTCGTGGGGCAGGCGAGATTTTGGGTAAAGAGCAAAGTGGCAATATGCAAGCGATTGGCTTTGGGCTTTATATGGATATGCTTGAGCGAGCTACCCGTGCCATCAAAGCAGGTAAAATCCCAAGCTTAACCACCGCTTTGGATTTGGTCAGCGACATTAATATTCATGCGTCTGCCTTGATTCCTGATGAATATTTGGGCGATGTGCATGAGCGTTTACTGTTTTATAAACGCATTGGCAATGCCGATGATCTAAATGAACTCATAGGGCTGCGTACGGAGCTGATTGACCGTTTTGGAGTGTTACCTGTGCAAGCACAAAATCTGTTTGATGTGCATAAACTGCGTATCTTATCCAAGCCTTTTGCCATCAGTAAAATTGACGTTAGCGAAACAAATATGCTGATAGAGTTCAAGCCCGATACGCCCGTGGACGCCCTAACCATCATCAATTTGGTACAATCCAAAGACGGCTACCGCATGAATGGCGGGGCAGGACTAAAACGCACGTTCAGCGCCCCTAAAAACGCCAAAGAGCGGATTTTGACGGTGTTGGAACTGCTGGATTATTTGAAGAAATAGAGCGTTTTGCCATGCAATTTATGCTACAATAGTCGGTTGATTTCACAACTAATAAGAGATAAAAAATGTTCCAATTACACCCAACACTTGCCAAAGATACTTTTTTGGTGGGAGATTTTCCTTTATCTACCGTGCGTTTGATGAATGATTGTCAATTTCCTTGGCTGATTTTGGTGCCACGAGTGTCAGGCATCAAAGAAATTTATGAGTTAAGCCCTGCCGATCAGGTGCAGTTTTTGCGAGAATCTAGCTGGCTGTCTAGCCAAATGGCAAAAACGTTTGGGGCGGACAAAATGAACGTGGCAGCGCTTGGCAATCAAGTACCGCAGCTACATTTTCATCACATCGTACGTTATCAAAACGACAGCCGTTGGCCAAATCCTGTGTGGGGCGTGCCTGCCGTGCCTTATACCGCCGAAGTCTTACAGCACATGAAACAAACTTTGATGATGGCGCTGCGTGGACATCACCAAATGCCATTTGATTGGAAAATGGATGTGTGATTTGGCGTATTGGCACAAACTTTCACCAAATATAGCAACAAAACAACTGGCGTAATAAGCTTTGACAATCAAGGTAGCACGCCTAAAATTTTTAAGGAATGGTTATGGAAATTGCAAGTTATACCGAACAAATCAAAGACTTAGCAGGTCGTGGGCTTGAACTTCGGAGGTATCTTTGACATTGAAAACAAAAAAGAACGCCTAGAAGAAGTCAATTTAGAATTAGAAAACCCCGAAATTTGGAACGATCCTGCCACTGCCGCCAAAATCAGCAAAGAAAAATCCGTCTTAGATGGCATTATTGGTACGATTGAAGGGCTTGACGCAAGTTTGGCGGACGCTCAGGCCATGCTTGAGTTGGCGGTAGAAGCAGACGATGAAAGTTTGCTTCTTGATGTCCAAAGTGAGCTGGACAAAGCCACCGCCCAAGTAGAAGATCTAGAATTTAAACGGATGTTCAGTGGCGAGATGGACGCCAATAACTGCTATCTTGACATTCAGGCAGGCTCAGGCGGTACAGAAGCCCAAGATTGGTCGCAAATGCTGCTGCGTATGTATTTGCGTTGGTGTGAAAGCCATGGTTTCAAGGCAGAAGTGATGGAAGTGTCCGAAGGGGGTGTGGCAGGCATTAAGTCGGCAACCATCGCCGTCAAAGGGGATTATGCCTTTGGTTGGTTGCGTACCGAAATCGGTGTCCATCGCTTGGTGCGAAAGTCGCCCTTTGACAGCAATAATGGTCGCCATACGTCCTTTGCTGCCGTGTTTGTGTCGCCTGAAATTGATGATAATGTGGAGATTGACATTAACCCTGCCGATTTGCGCATTGATACTTATCGCTCCAGTGGTGCAGGCGGTCAGCACGTCAATACCACCGATTCAGCGGTGCGTATCACCCATCAGCCCACAGGTGTGGTCGTGGCGTGCCAAAACGAGCGTTCACAGCACGCCAACAAAGACACCGCCATGAAAATGCTGCGTGCCAAACTCTATGAACTGGAAATGCAAAAACGCCTAGAAAAACAGCAAGCCCTAGAAGACAGCAAATCCGACATCGGTTGGGGCAGTCAAATCCGCTCTTATGTGCTTGATGACGCCCGAATCAAAGACTCGCGCACAGGGGTAGAAACGTCCAACACAGCAGCGGTGCTTGATGGTGATTTGGATAAATTCATACAAGCAAGCCTAAAAGCAGGGCTGTGATTATCGCTGTTTTCTTGCCGTTTGGTTAAGAATAAAAGCATGAATGTACACTTATATGTGAAATGTTGAGCGTATGAGTGTACAGTTTTGGCGGTAAAAACGTTGATGAAATACGGTTGGGGTATTTTTATTTTAAAGTACTTTGATGATATTTTAGGGACAATCATGCAATGATTTTATATTGTTAAAAACATTAGGGCAGATGTAATATGATAGAGCTTGTCAGGGCAAAAGGGTGTTTATTGGGTCTGGCGGTTGGCGATGCGGTGGGGACAGCCACAGAATTTAAACGTAAAGACTCATTTTGCCCCATTACCGACATGGTGGGCGGTGGTGTATTTAGACTGGCAAAAGGACAATGGACAGATGATACTTCTATGGCGCTGTGTCTGGCGGACAGCTTGATTGAATGTCAAGGATTTGACGCAAATGACCAAATGCAACGTTATTGCCGATGGTATTTACAAGGTGAAAATTCAGTAACAGGACGTTGCTTTGATATTGGTGGGGCAACACGTCAAGCCTTGGAATTATTCTTAAAAACTAAAGAACCCTATGCAGGTTCAACATATTCTCATCAGTCGGGCAATGGCTCGTTAATGCGACTTGCGCCAATTCCACTTGCTTATCATTCATCGCTTGAAGAGACGGTAAAATACGCTGTCTTAAGTTCAAAAACCACCCACGCATCACCTGATTGTTTGTCGGCGTGTGCCTATTATGCGCAGGTGTTATGGCAAGCATTGCATGGTGAGCAAGATAAAGATAAATTATTAAATCCTATCATCGATTATACATGGTCAGAGCATATTCAACCGATTTTAAACGGTGAATATAAACACAAAACACGAGAGCAAATTTTTGGTAAAGGCTATGTGATTGCCAGTTTAGAAGCAGCTTTATGGTGTTTTTATCATACCGACAATTTTAAAGATGCGATTTTATTAGCGACCAATTTGGGAGATGATGCAGATACCACGTCCGCCATTTGTGGGCAGCTGGCAGGGGCGTATTATGGCTTAACAGGCATTTTGCAAAGCTGGCAAGAAGATGTGGCGTGGGCGGCGCATATTTTGGGCTTGGCTGAACGCTTGACAACATTGATGTTGAGCAGTGATGAAGTTTAGTTTTGAAAAATCCTTCTAAACACAAACACTCAAAAATGAACGATTTTGCACAATTCACCGTTTTTCACTATTTTTTTGTTAATATTTTGTGGTAAAATCGGTTTAGCTTTGTTTAGCTGATTTTTTTTGTAAAAATCCCCATCGTGTCATCTATTCTATAAACAAGGAGACAGTTATGTCTATTGACCGTATTCGCAACGCTTCTTTGCGTGATAAAGTAATGAGTGCCGAGCAAGCCGCCGAGTTTGTTAAAGACGGTATGATGCTTGCCATCACAGGTTTTACAGGTGCAGGCTACCCCAAGGCTTTGCCAACTGCCATCGCCAATAAAGCCAAAGCCGCTCATGCTAAGGGCGAAACGTTCAGTATCGGTATGGTAACAGGCGCATCAACTGCTCCTGAGTGTGATGGTGTACTTGCCGAAGCAAATGCGGTGCATTTTCGCTCACCATTCCAATCTGACCCAACGCTACGCAACAACATCAACGCAGGTAACACGCATTATCAAGACATGCATCTATCGCACGTTGAACAGCAAATGCGTCAAGGTTTTTATGGTCAGTTTGACCTTGCCATCATTGAAGCGGCAGGCATTACCGAAGACGGTCAAATCATCTTTGCCATGGGCATAGGTCATGGTGTAGAAGCGGTCAAAAATGCCAAAAACGTCATCATTGAAGTCAATGAAGCCCTAAACGTTGGCTTAGAAGGTATGCATGACATTTATGGCGACGTGGGCTTGCCACCACACCGTAAGCCAATTCCTATCATTGGGGCATTTGACCGTATCGGTACGCCTACATTAGAAGTGGACGCCGATAAGATTGTCGCCATCGTATTGACCAACGCCAGCGACCGTAACTCTAAGTTTGCAGAACCTGATGATGTGTCTAAGCGTATCGCTGCGCAAGTGATTGATTTTCTCGATCATGAAGTCAAAGCAGGTCGCTTGCCCAAGAGCTTGCTCCCCTTGCAATCAGGCGTGGGTAACGTTGCCAATGCGGTGATGGCAGGACTGCTTGACGCACCATTTGATGATTTGACGGGTTATACCGAAGTATTGCAAGATGGTATGCTTGACCTAATCCTTGCCAAAAAAATGAAAACTGCGTCAGCGACCGCCTTGTCATTTAGCCCTGATGCCTTGCAACGCTTTAATGACAACATTGAATTTTTAAAAGACAAAATCATTTTGCGTCCAATGGAAATCAGCAACAACCCAGAGATTATCCGCCGTCTTGGTATCATCGGCATGAACTCCATGATTGAAGCGGACATCTACGGCAACGTAAACTCAACCCACATCATGGGTACCAAGATGATGAATGGTATCGGTGGTAGTGGCGACTTTACCCGTAATGGCTTTTTCAGCTTCTATGTCAGCCCATCTACCGCCAAAGGTGGGGCAATCTCTGCGATTGTGCCGATGGTATCACACCACGACCACACCGAGCATGACGTGATGTTTATTGTTACCGAGCAAGGTATGGCAGATTTGCGTGGCAAATCACCCCGTCAGCGTGCTAAGCTTATCATTGAAAACTGCTCACACCCTGATTATCGTGATATGCTGCGTGATTACTATGACCGTGCCGAAGCGGCTGCCAAAAATGCCAAAGGCTTGCACACCCCACATCTGCTGCTAGAAGCGTTATCATGGCATCAACGCTTTGTAGAAACTGGCGATATGCGTATCAAATAAGCATTGACTCAACAAAAATACCGTTTCATCATGAAGCGGTATTTTTTTATGCCAAAAAACAGTGAAATAAAGTACACTGTATAAAAAATGTCCTTATTGATAATAACCTACCATTACCTTGATGATATTTGATTTTAGTAACACGCAAGACATGAATGGTTATTCAAAAACAAACTTTTGGTGTATAATGCCAACATATTATTTCGTGATGACACCAAAATAAGGAACGCTGATGTCCACCACAAAAAAATTTCCCCTAAAATCTGCTGTATTGATGATTGGTGTGGCATTAAGTGCCATGTTAAGTGCTTGCCAAAGCCCAAAAGCCACCACTGTCCAAACCCAAACAGCATTGCCCAGTACTGTCATTAGCCCCAGTGCTCAGCAGATGTTTGAAAATCGTGGACAATCACCTGCTTATACTGCCAAAGCACAGCTCATCAATGCTCTAAAAGAATCTTTGACCAACGAACGCTATACGCTGACCGAAATTTATACACAGTCTGTACCACTTTATCATAAAGACAGCCATGAAGCCAAATCCCAAAGCATTTGGAGTAGCGTCATGAAAGTCAGTGAATACAGACGTAACAAAGAAAGCAGTCGTTATGCTACAGAGGCTTATCAAAGTGAGTATGATTATCTTACAACATCATCAGCCGATGGGGCGACGGGTGATTTGCCGTATTTGCGTTATGATGACGAATTGGCAGGACGCACCCCAAACACAGTAACTCGCCAAGAAGCCTATTCACAAGATTATCAAAACACTCAGCACCAAATCGCCATATGGCAGCGTGATGTTGATGATTGTGCCACATCTGCAAATGCAAAAATTTCAGCTTTGATGGTAGAACTTGTCTTAGGGGAAGCAGGCAAGGACATAGACACCAATGACGTTAAGCAAGCACTAAAAAACTTACAAAGCTGTAAAACATCTGTGGATAAAGCTGGCAAAGCATTATCAAAAACCGCTCAAGGCTACCAACTTGAAGAAATCGCTCAAACAAAAGCGTGCTTAGGCAAATACCAAAAAAATCTAAAAGCGATCACTGGCATGAATCAAGACAGTCTTGAAAGCATTTCTGACGTTAGTGCAACTGCTTATCAAGATTTTAAAGTGTGTCAGCAGCAGCAATCCATCAATAAAGAATTATCCCCACTTGAATACACACAAAAACAGCATTCCAAAGTGGTATTGGATAACCTAACCGCCATCAAAGCGTGTGCCTTGACCGCCGAAGCCGAAAAGAATGCACTGGCGGACAAACCCTACAAAGACCATATAGACGAGCATGAACAAATCAACAACCGTTATATTGCTTGTGCGGTCGGCGTGCTAGAAAAAGACAGCACCATACAGGCAGAAGATCTGGCTGATGACATGAGCGTATCACGCAGCCGTGTGGATCATTACATTAATTATCAAGTTGATGATTATTGGTATCCAAGTTCCAAATATCGGGGGCTGTCAGGCTGGCTAAAAGCGTATCGTGAAATGCAAACGACAAACCAGTCAGACGACAAGCATGACGATGAAGAAACCGAAGTCATGAAACGTTTTGGCTTTTTTGGTGGCATGGTGGCAAGCGTCTTGGATCACGCCAAAAAAACGCCCGAGCAGTTACACGCTAGCAATTTATACCAATATAATCACAGTAAATTAACCAAGCTGTCGTACCACAGTCCGCAGGCAGGGCAAGTCAATGTGCTGTGGTCGTTGGATTTTGAGTCGCCCACCGCCCGCCAAAACGCCAAAGTTCCCATGCAGTTGGACTTTGAAAGGGGCATTTTGCGTACGGACGTTTCGGCGCTGCTGCCCATTTATGCCTTGATCGATCCAAGAAATGCTCCCTTGCCCCAAGAAGTCAATGATGGGCGAGTGCTGTTTAAATTGCCCGAAGAATTATCACAAAAAATCCCCAGTAAGGTCATTTATCACGCCATCAACCAAGGCATTATTTCAGGATTTACTGAATTGCCCAGTGAGCGTTTTACGCCCGTTGCCATGGGGCAGGACAATTTTGCCAAAGAAGTGGGCGCTACAACGGTGATTAAGTTTGATTTGGGCACAAAAGAGCTTGGTAAGTTTGTCGCCCATGTCTCCAAAACTGTGGCAGCCGAGCTCAAGCGTTATGTGGACGACAATCCCCAATTATATCCTGACACCCTTGCCACCGAAACCGACAAAGATAAGGGCATCAAAAAAGGCGACAGCCAAGCAGACAAGGTGAAGCGTTTGATTGATGATTTTGCCACCTTGAGTACCGCTTATCGTGGCAGTGATTTGGGTGGGCTTGCTCAGGGTGTAGAAGGTTTTGTGCAGTTTGAGTTGGATAACGTGATGTACGTTTATTTGGACAAAGATGGCAAATTGATCGCTTCGCAAACCGTTTCGTCTTTGAATGACGACTTAAGGGACGTGCAATTACAAAACGTAACCCAAAGTTACTACAGTCAAGACAAGGTTAAAAATCACCCCCTTGCTGGCGAATTTACCACCTTTGGCGATCACAGTTTTATGGACGGCGGTCAGTGGATCAAAGACAAATGGGAAGAAAAGAAATTTTTGCGTGAAGCCCGTTTTGCCCGTTATGATTATGCGTACAGCGATGATGAAGGTGATGACAAAGAAGAGTCAGTCGCCCAATCGGCGTGCAAAAATCCAAGAGACGACAGCCGTCCTGTGCCTAAGGCGACCGACTTGACCATTGGTGATGAGCAAGCCCAAGCGACCATTGATGCTTATTTGCAAAATGAATGCCCTAACTGATTTTAAGGACAACCCATGACTTTACGTTTTTTGAAACCTTTGACCGCTGCCGTGTCTGTGGCGCTTTTGACGGCGTGTGCGGGCAAAACTGCCACCACCGCACCTGTGCCAGCGCTGATCAACCATCAAGACAGCGACCCCAAAACATTTTTACAAAACGCCACCAGCGAACGCCTAAAATCTGCTTTTGCTTACCGCAGTGACATTTATGTGGCAAATGGCGCACAAACCGATGTCAGTGTTAATCTTGCTCCCAAAGAAGACTGCGACAGCATACACGACAAACAGTATGTGGCAGTTTTAAAGCGTGCCAAGCAGGATAAATTACAAATAGACGATGAGCGATATAAGGACGATCTAAAAACCATCAAAAAAGAGTATCATTCGTGTCAAGAAACTAAGCTTGCTCAAGAAAGTTATACGCCATTTGATTTTCAAGAATTTCATCAAAACAACAAAGACTTAAGCGACGAATCCAAAAGCGCAAGCTTTATGGCGGAAACTGCTGTCCAAGCCGCCGAAGCTGCAAGCGTTAATGTTGATGACGACATCGACAAAACATTACAGCTTAAAACTGCCCAGTTGTTAAACGCTTATTTGTTAAAACCAACATCAATGTCAGTGGTAGGGCGTTATGAGCCACTGTTGGGCAAATTTACTGCACTGCCTAGTATAGGCTATCAAAGCCGCAACATGAGTTTGGTGGTTAATCAGCCGCTTTATGTGGATTTAAAGGCAGGTGGGATTTATCTTTGGGCGGACAATTTTGCCCTTGCCAACAGTCAGTGGCTAGACAAAAAATTGGGCGATCGTTGGTATCAGAAGTGGCTGTTTTTGCCATTAAATGACGGCAGTTTGCCCGCAGATTTTGGTGAAAACTTACTCAAAGCCTATGTTCAAGCCAAAAAAGAAAGCCATTTGGCAAAACCTACCAGCAGTTTTGCGTGGGTGGACGCAAAAACCCTGACAGGTGTGCCGTTCATCAAAGAAAACTTACCGTCCGACACCCTAAAAACCATTCAAGAAACGCCTTATATCATCAAAAACACGTTGTCCACCAAAGACAAAGCTTATAGCGATTATGTGTTTTATGACGTGTTTTATCAAACATTGACCAAAAAATACCCCGAACTGACTTTAGAAAACAGTTTTGGGACGCAATATGAGCGGGCAGAGCGAGACATCATTGATGGCGAAAGCGTCATTCGGGTGGCAAATCTTGACAAAGACAATGCCGAGCCCAAAGAGACGGACGAGCAGCCCATGCTGACGACCAACAGTAAAATGCTGATGGTGTTATTGCTAAGCCATGCCCGATCGCAGGTAGATGGGTATTATGCCACGCTGAGCACGTCTCAAAATGCGCCACCAGCGACCAAAGACGAACCCCAAGACAGTAAATATGCACCTTTGGCGTATTATGGCTTTTCGGGGGGTAAATTGTCTTGGGTGCATTATCGCCAGTATCTGACCAAGGAACGGTTGCTTGACATGAGCAAGGACACTTTGTCTGGTGAAGAACTACTCACCGAAGTGGGGACGGAGCCAGTATTTGTTGATGTTTTTACCAAGCTAAATGCCATCAAAGACGACAATCATGAGTTCGCCCGTCTGCCTGTCGCTACACAAACGCCCAATGCTCAAAACAGCGTCAATTTGTTGGATTACAAAGAAGAGTTTTTGCAAAGCTTAAAATCCAGCGATGATAAATATTTGCAGCTGCTTGTGGCGCTACTGATGGGTTCAGACAAAGAAGACACCCAAGAAACTGAAGAAGCTTACCCAGAGCCTGTGGAGTAGGGCGTGCAAAATTTCTTAAATGCCCACTAAGTGTTTAAGTCTTACAAATAAAAACCGTTTATCAACATAAACGGTTTTTTGTTCATCATAGAAATATTTGTCGTTGAGCAATTAGGCTTTTAACAAATGGTTTTCTAAATAATGAATGTTTTGTGCTTCTTCCACAAACGCATCGTCTTGTAAAATCACATCACGATGCAAAGGAATGTTGGTTTTGATGCCTTCAATCACCAATTCGTCCAACGCATTTAAGGTTTTGGCAATGGCTTGACGACGGGTTTGGGCATGGCAAATGAGCTTGCCAATCAGTGAGTCGTAATAGCTTGGAATGCTATAGCCTTGATATAAATGCGAATCAAAACGCACGCCCGAACCACTTGGCGTAAATAGGTTGTTGATATTACCAGGGCAAGGCATGAAGGTTTTGGGATCTTCGGCGTTGATACGGCATTCTAGAGCATGACCACGAATGGTAATTTCATCTTGATGATAGGACAAGCCATAACCTGCGGCGATTTTGAGCTGTTCTACCACAATGTCAATGCCCGTAATCATCTCGGTAACAGGGTGTTCTACCTGAACTCGTGTGTTCATTTCAATAAAGAAAAACTGTTCGTTTTCATAAAGAAATTCAAACGTACCTGCACCCCGATAGCCGATTTGTTCACAGGCTCGTACGCACGCTTGCAAAATGGGCGCTTTGATGTCGTCAGGAATACCAGGCGCTGGGGCTTCTTCTAGCACTTTTTGATGGCGACGCTGCAAGGAGCAATCACGGTCAAATAAGTGCAAAGCGTTGCCATTGCCATCACCTAGTACTTGCACTTCCACATGGCGGGGGTTTTTTAAGAAACGTTCCATATAGACAGTGTCATCACCAAAGGCGCTTTCTGCTTCGGCTTTGGCGGCTTGTACTTGGCTGATGAGTTCTTCAAAGCGTTCTACCACACGCATACCCCGACCACCACCGCCAGCGGCTGCTTTGACAATCAGCGGAAAGCCAATGGCTCGTGCTTGCTCTTCGGCGTTGTGCAAAGTGATGGCGCCCACTGAACCAGGAACGGTGGGAACACCTGCTTCTTTCATGGCGTTGATGGCGCTGACTTTGTTACCCATCAGACGAATGTGGTCAGCGTGCGGGCCAACAAAGGTCAAACCTGCCGCTTCCACTCTTTCAGCAAATTCGGCATTTTCGGACAAAAAACCATAACCAGGGTGAATGGCGTCCGCCCCTGTTACTTCGGCAGCGGTCAAAAGGGCGTTCATGTTAAGGTAGCTTTGTGATGAAGGGGCGTTACCAATACATACGGCTTCATCAACAAAACGCAAGTGCATTAAGTTTTTGTCGGCAGTGGAATACACCCCGACAGTTTGTATGCCCAACTGTTTGCACGCACGCACGATACGCAGAGCAATTTCACCACGGTTAGCAATCAGTAGTTTTTTAATCATGATGCGTCCAACCCTTAGGCTTTGTAGCGAATGACAGGCTGACCAAACTGCACCACATCGCCATTATTGACCAAAATTTCTGCAATGATACCGCTTTGGGTGGCTTCTAGGGGGTTCATGATTTTCATGGCTTCAATGATGCCTAATTGATCGCCTGCTTCCACTTCTTGACCTACTTTGACAAAAGGCGGATCGTTGGGGCTTGGGGCAGAGTAGAACACACCAACCATGGGGGCGGTTTCAATTTTGCCACTGGGGGTCTTGGCGGCAGCTTCGGCAGGGGCAGCAGCGACAGCGGGCGCAGCAACTTGGGGTACATAAGCGGTCTGTACAGCAACGTTACGAGTAAGATTGATGTAGTTGTCTTCTTGACCGTACTCAAGATTGACCAAGTCTTTTTCTTCCATTAAATCAATAAGTTCACGAATTTGATTGATGTCCATTGCCACCACCTTAAAAACACAGAGTGCGCTGAACATTCACTGCGCAATCTCTATCACTTTAAATAAATAAGCGGAGTTTATATTTTGTCGCAAAAATAAGCAAGTTGCCTTTTGTGTTGATGAATTGACCGATGTTTGTACATCAATACCATCATCTTCTTGAAAAGCTTATGTTTTATGATTTTTGCTGACAAAATGAATGTTCAACACGCCCTAAATCTAACATAGAAAGGTTTATTGTAACAAATTTTTGCAAAGCCGACCAGTATCCCAATCGGTTTTTATAAAAAATTGCTCACCATTTGTATAGTGTACATTCGTTATAATTTTTTGCAAGTGTTTTTTATAAAAAATTTAACCTAAGCAAATGCTTGTGCCAAAACGCCTGACGGTCAGGCATAACAAATGTTCATTAGAAATTTACATTTATGAAATAAATGAGAAATATTTTATCTGCAATAGGGGAAAAAATGGCTAAATCTTACGGTGTTGTCTCAATGACTGCTCAAAAGTTAACTATTGTTTCTATCAATAAGCCGATGATTTTTCCATTTTTAACTTGCCCTAATGAAAGGTATTTGATGGTTTGCGCCTTAAATGTCATTTTGTAATTGCTTAAACCATTCTGGCGTGCTCCATTTGACGGCTTTGGTGGGTGTATATTGGCTCATTTTGTCTAATAAATCATAAGGGTCATCGCTGACACAGACCAATTTAAGATTATCAAGGGGCATAAAGCCATTTTCGGCGGTGTGTTGCAACAAAGTCAAAATGGGATCAAAAAATCCATTGATGTTTAAAAAACCGATGGGGCTTAAATCAAGTTCTAATTGGGCGTTGGACAACACTTCAAACAATTCTTCATAAGTACCCAAACCACCTGCCATCACCACATAAGCGTCCGCCAATTCAATCATTTTGGATTTGCGTTCTGGCATGGTGTGGGTCATGATAAGCTCGTCCAGTCCACTGTGAGCGATTTCTTTTTCTGCCAAAAAATAGGGGATAACGCCCGTGGCTTTTCCGCCGTGCTCTAGCACGCTGTCGGCAAGCGTTCCCATCAGTCCTGCGCTGCCGCCACCATATACCAAGCGACTGCCACGTTCGGCGATGGCTTTGCCCATGGCTTTTGCACCATAATAATAATCGGCAATTTCACCCAAATTTGATCCGCAATACACAGCGATATTTTTCATTGCATTCATCATTTTTTTCCAAAATAAAAAGATAAGCGCCCATCATACCAGTATCTGTTTGAAATGAAAAGGGGCTTAAGGTCGGCGAAAAAACCGCCAAGGCTGCACCGTGCCAAGTCCCATGCCAATCAATCCCAAAATCAGTACTTGATTTAACGGTTCGCCAAGCAAAGGATACGCTAGGACACTGGCGATGAATGGCGCAAGGCTTGCCAGTCCCCCTGCAAAAAACGCACCCAAACGCTCCACCGCCAAAGCATAAGTAACGGTGGCAACAATCATCACAAGCACGCCATGAAACACCCCCTGAATGAGTAAATGAGACGTTTTGACATCATCAATGTCCGCTCCAATAAACAAAAAATAAATGGGTAAATACAAAACGGCTGACCAAATGGCGGTACTACACACCACTTGCCAAGCGCTGATTTGCCACTGCGCCAACAGTAGCCCATAAATACTCCAACAAAACGCACAGCTTATAAATAGCAGATCGCCCAAACCCAAGGTCATGCCATGTTGATACATCAAAAACGTCATCAGACTTAGGGTAATGCCGATGATGATTAGGGCGGTTTTGGTGCTTTGATCGGGGCGTTTTTTAAGAAAAATCCAAGAAAGCAGGGCGGTCGCCACAGGAATCATGCCGTTTAAAAACACTGCTCCATGAGCCACAGGTGCAAGCAAAAAAGCACTATAAACCAAGCAGTTATAACCCAGTCCGCCCACAATGGCAAGCACCACCGCTTTGATGTTAAATAAAAAATGATGATCCTTTTTATAAATCAAAAAGGGCAACAAAATCAGCGCCGACACCCCGTAGCGCAGCGCAATAATGTCCCATGAACTGATGCCCCAATAAACATTGAGCCGAGCCATCAAGCTAAAACTGCCCCAAATGCACATGGTAAAAATGGCAAACACATAACCTTGAGCGATGGGGGAGAGTTTTTGTAACAGATTAAATTTCATAGCTATCAAAATAAAAAATACCCCAACTGAATTGGGGTATTTTGTCAGATGGGGTTAGTCTTTGGCGTTTTGCAGATTGGGATCGGCAAAAACCACTTCTTCTTCAGAAAATTCTGGTTTGACTTTCACAATAAAATCTTCACGAGACAGCCCCATTTTTAGGGGAACGACGCTGGCGATATAAATTGATGAGTAAGTACCCGCAATCAAACCAAGCAGTTGAGCCAGAGCAAACCAGTACAGCCCATCGCCCCCCATAAACAGCATGGCAACCACCACCACCAGCACCGTACCTGCGGTCATACAGGTGCGTCGCAAGGTTTCGGTCAGTGATAAGTCAAGCACTTGTGTGAGGGTAATGCCACGCACTCGTCGGAAATTTT
>JBHAZZ010000101.1:0-6114 GCA_041781275.1 Moraxella sp. | reverse complement strand
TTTTAAGCTTTTTGACAGTGTTTGTTTGATGGTTGTTTATCATCATTGCTGTCAGTGGGTGCGTATTATACAGGGTTTTAGATAAGGGTCAAGGGGTTTTTTAGGGTGGGGGTGAGAAAGTTTGTAAGGGGTTGAATTTTATTATATTTTATCAACCCCTATTTTTGGACTTTTAGACAGATTTGCCAAGTTTGACACTTAAGGTTGTAAAAAATCCAGACATGGCATAAACAATTCCAAGCGCCAATATCCCCACAGGAATGTCATGCCACACAATACCCATGACCAATACCGCCAACATCAATGCCACAAACGGTACTTTTTTCTTGTCAAATTCCTTAAAAGAATAATATTTTACGTTGCTAACCATCAACAAACCACAAAATACCACCCACGTTCCTAGTAAGGTTTTGGCAACCGACAGCTTAAACCAATCGCTGTGATCAACAACGGTTGCATGATCAATAAGCACCATCACACCAGACGCCACCAAAATGGCTGCCAATGGCGACGCAAGTCCAATAAAATATTTTTTATCCACTTTGCCGATTTGTACATTAAAACGTGCCAAGCGAAATGCCGCACACGCCACAAACACAAAAGCGCACGCTATGCCAAACCTACCCCATTCATAGAGCACAAAATGATAAGCAAGCACCGCTGGTGCAAGTCCAAAAGCGATCATGTCGGCAAGACTGTCGTACTGTTCACCAAAGGCACTTTGTGCCCCAAGCATTCTGGCGGCCCGTCCGTCAAGCCCATCTAAAATCGCTGACACAAAAATCGCCATCGCTGCCTTATAGTACTGCCCATCAGCGCTTAAAATAATGGAAAAAAAGGCCGACAACATGGACAAACTGGTGATTAAGTTTGGCACCAAATACACACCACGACGCACCACTTTTTTGCCATTGATGGACTCATCTTCAACCACTTCAAAGGTGAGACCATTGTGCTCTTCATCGTTTTTTGTTGTTTTGTTGTCCATGCTACACCCAATCACTCACCAACCAACCATTGCACCACCGCCATGCTGCCAAGACTCATCTGGGGGGCGTTTTCAGGTTTTAAAATTGGTGCTAGATAATCCAAGATCTCTTGAGCGTGATCGTTAAATTGCCACGGTGGATTGATGACCAACAGCCCCGTACCATTTAGTCCCACCGCCACATCATTGGGGTATAAATTAAGTTCACACACCAGCTGTTTTTTGATGCCTGTACGTTTCATTTTTTTGTAAAACAGCTCTACTGCTTCACTGTTTTTGATGGGATACCACAGCACAAATGTTCCCGTTGCCCATTTTTTATGACAAGCGACAAGCAATTCCACCAAACGACCAAAATCTTTGTGTTCTTGCTCAAATGGCGGATCAAGCAGCACAATACCACGTTTTTCTTTGGGGGGAATGACCGCAGGCACGCCTTCAAACGCATCACGGTGATGAATGCCAATCGGCAACTGATACAACTGATAATTGAGCGCATCATATTCGTCCGCTTGTCGCTCAAAAGCTTCGGCACGCAAGGGCGCACTTGTAGAATGTTGCTGAGCGTGGTTGGCAATCCACCACGGAGAACCCGGATAAACGTATTTATCATAAATTTTACGGGCGCTTGCCAAATCCAAAAGATATTGACGCACCGCTTTTGGGGTGTCGGCAGTCAAGGGGGTATTTTCTAGCGCCTTGACACCATAACTGGCTTCTTGGGTTTTTTGGGCTTCGCTACTTTCTAAAGAATATAAACCACGCCCCCCATACGCATCTAACACATAAAAAGGTTTGGCTTTGGCACTAAATTGGCTTAATAATTGTAACAATAAAATATGTTTGACAACATCGGCAAAGTTGCCTGCATGATAGGCGTGTTTATAATTCATGAGCGATTCTAAATAGGATTTTATTCTTGGTTATGGTAGCATAGCTTATTAGTTTTCGCCATTTTTTATTGCCAAATGTCTTATTTATCAGGATAATCCATGACTTTATCAACTTTTACCCCCAATTTTATGCTTGATTGGCACTCACTCATTGATGAAGACAAGCTCAATTTTTTTATTGATACGGGATACTTGCTGTTAGATGAGTGTTTTGATGTGGTCGCACTACACGCTTTGCAACAAGAAAGTGGCTTTGTCCACTACAAAGAAGCCACTTTGACCCAAGGGGAGCGCCTTGCGCACATTCGTGGCGATGGCATTCGCTGGATAGACGATGACTGCCCTGTAGGGCTTGGTTATTTACAAAGTATAGAAGCGCTGGGGGCGTTTTTTAATCAGACACTATTTGCAGGGATTCGCCGTGCTGAAGCGCATTATGCGTGCTATCCTGTGGGGTTTGGCTATCAGTGGCACAGCGACAACCCCAAAGGGCGTGATGAGCGGGTGATTTCGGCGGTGTATTATTTAAATGACGACTGGGGCGCAGACGATGGCGGAGAAATTAGCCTGATTGACAAAACAGGTACGCAGCACAAACTTGCCCCAAAAGCCAATCGTTTGGTGATTTTTGACAGCAATTTGCGCCACCAAGTAGAAACCACCCACCGAGTGCGTTATTCCATCGCCACTTGGCTGCGGCGTGATGATGGGGTCTTTAAAAACTGATGAGCCAATTTATTCCAAGTATCCTACCCGAACCACCCCAAGATATGGCTTATCACAGAGAGCGACTGGTAAGGTTTGGTGGAGTTATCACCGCCTTTATATGTGGTCTTGTAACACTGACGCCCAAGTAGCCGTGATAGACGTATGATCAAAATGCCTGCATTATAAGCACAGCACTTTTGTCGCCGTATTTGATGATAGGACAGATGTATATTTGGGCACGGCGATGGTGCTTGGTCAATTTGGTTAAGCATTTGGGCTTTGTGTGGTGTCGTAGCGCCATACTGCCCAATTCGCCTTATCAAATCTTTAATGCCAATAATGATGTACATATTTGTTTATCCAGTTTAAAGGTAGCAACCATGAAAATACATTATTCTAAAATTTTTATATTCTGAACTGGTGTTTTGGTTGGTTTTGCATTGTTTATTGTCCATAATTTGGAATCAAGAGTGGTGCATGAATGGATAAACGAATCTGACAATTTAATCTTATCAGTTAGTCATAATGGAACTAATTATGGATCTTTGCCTTTTGGAGATTATCATAGTTTTTTCTTAACGCCTTATGCAAATGGAAAAGCTGTTCCCCGAGGAACCCTAATTACAGTAAGTGATAATTTTTCAGACTATGAAAATCTAAAAGTTGAATGGCTGAAAGACGGCTATTTAATAACAGCAAAGCACGGTTATAAAATCTTTATGCCATATCCATAAATGCAAAGAATTATATCAAACCCTAAACCACGAAATTAACCACCACAATGGCTTGAGTGAAACTTCTGCCACCCATATGGGCAAACTTGGTAACTTTGCGTATAATATTGGCGTAATGGGAGATGGAGCGTGGGGATGGGGTTTGGGATAATCGCTCTATTCCTCCATTTATCAATGTTAGTAACCCAAATGCAAGAAGATGGAATGTCAATAACAACCCTCACGCCATTACAGTGCGTCGAGAAATAGAGGTCATTCGCCAGACTTATCCAAACTTTAATGGATTTTCAACCATACGACCAACAAACTCTCCAATCACCCAAAGAGAGGCTTTGGAATACACAAGATTTAGAATATTCTTGCAAAGCTCTCGCCAAACTTATGGTGATATTAATCTGGCATACAGAGAGTTTCAAAGAAGCCCTGATTATCAAAATATCAATACTCCCATCTCTAGCCAGTTGAATATTGGTCGGAATAATGCTAATTTTAATGTTGCTAGGCATGAGCAGATTAATAATAGAACCATTACTTTTGGGAAAAACTCTAATCAAATAAACCACACATGGCGACATTTGGAGGCAAAAAGTATTAGTAGATATGTTGCTGAACCTGCCATAAGAAATGATCTTAAAAGAAGAGATCTGAACTCCATTCCTATAGGTACAACCAAAGGGTTTGAGGTTACAATCAACGGTCAGAAAGTTCAGTAACATCCATAAAGTTGGCGTTAACCAGTATAATATAGGCAGGTCTCATGTTAAGAGATAATATTAAGCTTCGTTTTTTACACGAAAGTGAATTTCTTTTGATTTCCAAATTGTTGGACCTATGCAAAGCATCATACAAAGCTCAGTTACCGCTCAGGCAAGTATTGGTTTTTGATCTGACCGATGATGGAGGTATGGGCTCTTTTGAGTTTTTTTATGATGGTAATGACACAAGAGAATTTGGGAAGCCACTTATACAAGCAGAAACTTATGACACAGACGGTAGAAAGATAATGCTTGAATTATCTTTGGATAATTACGGTTATTTATACCAGCTAGATAGTTGGACATCTGATTTTAATCCACTGGTCAGTCCCTTAGGTACATTAGATATTTTAGAGAATATAAGATTTGAGTTCTAAGGTTGCTAAGGTAAAGTTTACCTAGGTCTTTGAAGTACTGTTATTATTGTTGTTTTATTAACAGCTCTAGCTGTTGGAGCTGGCGTAGCTGCCTGTAGTGCAACCGAAGTATGTTCTGAAGCAGTTGCAGATGATTAAAAGATGCACAGAAGGTGGCTAAAGAGGCAAGTGGTGCTGTTATTGATTATACGGTTGGGATATTTAGTTCTGATGATAAACAATCAGAAAATAAAGCTGATAATGCACCCCCTAAGACTTCTCAGGTTGCCTCTACACCACCTCCTGAGCCTCCGCCTGAGCAAAGAAAACCCAATGAACCATCTCAAAATGAAAAGAAGTTAATCTCAACCAATTCTGAAGTGATTGCCAAAGGTTCAAAGATTAGAAAAGTTAATGAGCTTGTGCAAAAATTTGGAGGCAGAGCAAAAGATTGGGTAAAGAAAAAAGGGCGAGATTCATCGGGTCAAGAATGGCATTGGTATAAAAATAATGATAGAAAAGTTGGTTGGAGGCGTGCTGGCGAACACGATCCGTTTTGATGAGAGTATTTTATGTTGGTTAGATTCAAGAATGAGGCAAAGCAATCTTTTTGTTAATATTACAAAAGATAAAAATTATAGTGTGGTAGAAATTCAAGATGGGTACATAAGAATAATAAATGATGTTCTAGATCCTGTCTTGATACCTTCCGATGTTTTATCTATTATTGATGGAAATATTGATGGGTGGACAATTGATATTTCGGAGTATGGGGAAATATTTTTGATGCCAAAAATATTTTCATACAATAAATTCTTTTTTGAAGATTTGTTTGATAATAAAATAAAGGAGAAAACCATTTGGGATAACTACTTATCTAATTTACAAAATTGATTTAGAGAAATTTATAAAATGAAAATGAGATTAACTTTGTTTGTAGGTGGTGATAATTTTGATAGCAAACTGTGTAAACAAAATCTAAGTCATCATAATTTTAATTTAGATGATGAGTTTTCGGATATTGTGGCTTTTACTCATAAAAAAGAATTTTGTGAGTATTATGATTGCAAATACGAGCAAGATTTTTATGAATTTATTTATAAAAATATTGATTTCTTCATAGAAAATCAAGCTGATGATTTTAGGATATTGATAGAAATTTATGTTGCTCCATACGAACAATGCAACCTAGAAATATTAAATCCTGAATTTATTAGTTTATTAGGAAAGTATAATTTCTCTATTCCTGTTAGTTTTTATATAGATGAATAAAAAATATTTTGATTAAATTGCTTTTGGTTCTTTGTCAAGCCGCTTTTGGTATGTTTGGCGTTGCTGTGGGTGCGACGGCGGCAGGATTATTGGATGATAATGAAAACAGCGACCGCTCTGGCTTCCAAAAAGCCAAAGATAATCTAATCCAAACCAGAAACAACTTGCTTCACTGCAGACACACTCATTGAAACGTCTGAAGGGCTAAACCCATTGAAACCTTTACAAGAGGCGAGCTGATTTGGTCTCGTAATAACACCACCTTAAAATACAGCCATCACCACCAAAGCTACCCCCAACCAACACCCTAAAAACCAAACAATATCAACACCCCTCCTTCACCCACACATACCCCACCTGTGTTACCACCACCTGATAACTGTGCCTAGCCTTTTGCGATCTTGAACA
>JBHAZZ010000100.1:0-3542 GCA_041781275.1 Moraxella sp. | reverse complement strand
TGCCAATGCCCAATTAAACATAAACCGACTACAGCCAAAATGCTTGTCAAACGCTAAGGTTTGTTGCTGATTTGGATAAATTCGGTATTTGTAGGTTTTGAGCATGGCTTGTTAGCTGATTGAAATGTGGGTATAATTTAGCATTATTTGCATTTAGTATCAATAATAAGAAAGGAATTTACAAAGCATTTGGCTCACTTTTACCAGAAAGCTGTACTTTGGACTAGGGCGTATTGTTTGCTGACGACTGGCGGTGTGAGAAGCACTGCTTTGCAAGAAAGATTATAGGTGGAGGATTATGCATGTTTATAGTTAAATTTTTAAGGAACATCTGGCGCAATTTCTCACAGGCAAAACCAATCCATAAATATGATAACTCATTGATTAATATAAAATTTTAAATAAAGCACCCAAATCATTTAAACATCACAAAGGATGCAGCACATATTTGATGTCTGTATCCACTTGCGAAACACTGACCACATCAAAACGCCTTTGCTGACATAAGGCAGTGATGTTCATTTGTGCCATGGGTAGCGCTTGATGACCCAAAAGGCAAGGCGCTTGATAAATGATGAGTTCATCAATCAGCCCCTGCTCAATAAACGCTCCCGAAAGCATCGCCCCCGCTTCCACCAGCACATCATAACATTGATGATCCTGCGCCAGCGTCTGCAGTAAAGCCGGCAAATCCTGACGCCAAAATAACGTATCAGCACGCCCACACACCTGATAAGGGCTGTCTTTATGCAAACGGCTGCGTCTGTCCACTACCACCACTTTGGGCGTAGGAATGTCTTGTAAGGGTACGCCAAGCGTTTTGGAGCGCACCGACAAAGCAGGGTTATCCGCCATGACCGTACCCGAGCCTGTGATGATTGCGCCGCTTTTGGCTCGCAATGTTTGTACGTCTTGTCTGGCCGCCAAAGAAGTGATCCATTTAGAAGAACCATCTTGCATGGCGGTGCGACCATCTAAACTGATGGCGGTTTTTAGGCGCACATAAGGTAGCCCCCTTGCCATCGCCTTTAAAAAGCCTTGATTGAGCGCCATGGCAGCGTCTTCACAAACCCCAAGCGTAACAGCAATGCCTGCTTGTAATAAGCGTTTTATGCCTTGCCCTGCAACTTTGGGATTGGGGTCGGCGCACGCCACCACCACCCGAGCCACACCTGCCAAAATCAGCGCATCACAACAAGGCGGCGTGCGTCCTGTATGGCTACACGGTTCAAGCGTTACATAAGCGGTCGCCCCTTGGGTGTTTTCGCCTTTGTCTTGGGCGTTTTGTAGAGCAAACACTTCGGCATGGGGCAGTCCCGCCTTGGGGTGAAAGCCTTCACCAATCACCACGCCACGTTGCACAAGCACGCAGCCTACCGCAGGATTGGGACGTGTGGTGTATTGTCCGTTTTTTGCCAGCGCCAACGCCAGTCCCATAAAATAAGAATCTTGGGGCTGCGCTGCCGTTAGGGGTAACTGGGTCAAAAGGCGGGATAGTGATGACATGGACATAGCTTTCAGTCTTTGGCAGTTGGTAGTTGTGGGACGCTGTCTGTTTCTTGGTCTTGAGGATTAAAGGCTTCTAACTCCACCCGAAAGGCATTAATGTCCTGAAAATCCCGATACACACTGGCAAAACGCACATAAGCCACCGCATCCACCGCTTTTAGCTCTGCCATGACAATTTCGCCCAAAGTTTTGCTTGAAACTTCTCGCTCACCCAAATGGCGTAATTTTTGTTCTATGCGACTGACCATCGCTTCCATGTCGTCCAAACTGACGGGGCGTTTTTGTAGGGGTAACGACAGCGACCGACGCAGTTTTTTGTAATCATAAGGTTCACTACGCCCATTGGATTTGATGATGCGTGGCATGACCACTTCCACCACTTCAAAGGTGGTAAATCGCTCACCGCACGACACACATTGACGACGGCGACGCACTTGCGCCCCATGTGCCGCCAAACGTGAATCAATCACTTTGGTGTCTATGGCATTACAATAAGGACAATACATAAATCATTTACCAATACAAAAACTGGAAAAAATTCGCCCAAGCAGGTCATCACTGCTAACTTGCCCCGTAATCTCACCCAAAGCCCGTGCTGACAACCGCAGACTTTCAGCGACCAATTCGCCTGCTTGATAAACGGTTAATTGCTCATGGGCTTGACTGGCAAAAGTTTTGGCTCGTTTTAAAGCGTCCACATGACGGGTACGGGCAATCAAGCTGTTTTCAGGCGGGTGAAAGCCCACAACGTCTTGCAGCGTTTGTACCAATGTGTCTATGCCTTGCCCTGTTTGACAAGACACCGCCACCACCTGTACGCCCACGTCATGATCGTCCAAGGTCAGCCACATGGTTTCACGTGGAACATCTGCACCCAACAAATCGCTTTTATTGGCAACCAACAACAGTTTTTTGGCAATCACTTCGGCAAAATCATCATGAAATTCCCGAGCAAACAGCGTTTTGGCAAGCGACAAGAGATCTGTTTCACAGCTGACATCATACACCAAAAGCAGCACATCAGCACCATTAATGGCGTCCCGAGCCTTGTTGATGCCGATTTGTTCCACTTTATCATCGGTGGCTCTTAGCCCTGCGGTGTCTGTCAAATGCACGGTCAGACCACCAAGCACCAACGTTTCACTTAAGGTATCACGGGTTGTGCCCGCCACGTCGGTTACAATGGCACGCTCCGTCCCTGCCAAGCGGTTTAGCAAACTGGATTTGCCAGCGTTGGGCTTGCCTGCCAACACCACAGACACCCCGTCTCTTAAAAGCTGTCCTTGCTGGGCGCTTGCCAAAATATCATCAATTTTTAATAAAATGTCGTCAATGCGCTGCCTGATCACGCCATCGCTCAAAAAATCCACGTCTTCTTCGTCCGAAAAATCAATGGACGCTTCCACATACAGACGCAGCGTGGTCAAGTCTTCAGCCAAAACGTGAATTTTTTGCGAAAATTCCCCCGACAGTGAACGAATGGCGCTACTGGCTTGGGCTTGCGACACGGCAGTGATGGCGTCATTGATGGCTTCGGCTTGCACCAAGTCCATTTTGCCGTTATCAAAGGCACGCAAAGAAAACTCACCTGCCGTCGCTTGTCTTGCCCCAAGTTCAAACGTGCGAGCAAGCAGCATATTTTGTAGTACCACACCGCCATGACCTTGCAGTTCAACCACGTCTTCACCCGTAAAAGAATGGGGCGCTTTAAAATAAATCACCACACCTTCATCAAGCATTTGCCCATCTGCCCCCCAAAACGCACTAAAATGGGCATAACGGGGCGTCAATGACTGTCTTTTGGTTAATTGACAAGCGATGTCGTAGGCATTTTTGCCCGACAAACGAATCACTCCCACCCCACCTTGTCCGATGGGACTGGCGATGGCGCTGATGGTGGCAAGTTGGGGATTGGTAGGCGACTGACTCATGGCTGAATATTGACTTAAAATGTGTTATTTTAACATTTTTCAAGTGATTTTTATATCATAAAAAAAATCCCGCATGACACGGGATTTTGCTGTTTTGTGTAT
>JBHAZZ010000099.1:0-3738 GCA_041781275.1 Moraxella sp. | reverse complement strand
TTTTAGATAAATATATGAAATAATTCAGTTAATGCTGAATGAAAGCAAGCGGTGTATTTGTGCTGATTTTTTGCCAATACACCGTTTTTTACACCCAACTTTTAGGAAAATAAAATGAAACACCTTTTAATCATTTCAGGACACCCCAATTTAGCCCAATCTACCGCCAATGCGTTGATTATCCAAGAAGTTCAAAAGCAGCTGCCTAATGTAGAAGTGCGTTTTTTGGATAAATTGTATCCTGATTATCAAATTGATGTGTCAGCCGAACAAGACGCATTAAGCCGTGCCGATGTGATTGTGTGGCAATTTCCGTTTTATTGGTACAGCACCCCTGCGTTGCTGAAAAAATGGATTGACGATGTGCATACACATGGGTTTGCTTATGGTTCTACGGGCGATAAATTGCACGGTAAACCGCTGATTATTTCGTTTACCACAGGTGGTTCGGCACAAGATTATTCGCCTGAAGGACATGAAGGCATGGAATTGCCAGCCTTTTTCCCACAATTTTCCCAAACCGCTTATTTATGCGGTATGGCTTTTCAACCGCCTGTGTATTCTCAAAGTATGCACTATATCGCAGGGGTGAGCGGTGCGGACGAATTAGCCAAAGTAGAGGCTAATGCCCTTGACCATGCTCAGCGTTTAATTGGTTTGATTCAATCTTTGTAACTGTAAAACCACGGTAAGTTTAATAAGCATTTACATGTGATTCGTGGGCGTATGGAACAAAATGTCATAGGGTGGGAAAATTATTTGCCATCAATAAAAATAGCTTACCAAGGTAAGCTATTGATTGAATTATTTTTTCTTAGCGGGTCCAAGCAACATACCCATTTGACGCCCTTCCACTTTGGGCGCTTGCTCCACAGTAGCGACTTCGGCAGTATCAGCGATGATACGCTCAAGTTGGGCTTTGCCAATTTCTTGGTGTGCCATCTCGCGACCTTTGAAGCGAATACTGACTTTAACTTTGTCCTTGTCTTCCAAAAACTCTACAATTTTGCGCAACTTCACTTGGTAATCTGCTTCTTCAGTGCCAGGACGCAACTTGATTTCACGCACTTGGGTTTGTTTTTGGTTTTTTTTGGCTTCTTTGGCTTTTTGTTTTTGGTCGTACAAATAGCGCTTGTAATCCATGATTTTGCATACAGGAGGTTTGGCATCAGGAACGATTTCCACCAAATCCAAGCCTTCTTCGCTGGCGGTTTTTAGCGCGGTTTTTAACTCTACCACGCCCAATTGTTCGCCATCTTCTTTGACCAAACGCACTTCTTTGGCGCGAATGTCATCATTAATATTTAAACGGTTTGACGGTTTAATGGGTATACTCCAAATAAAGATTTAGACTACTATTGTACTTAAGATTTTTGGGGATTTCAAGGGATTTTGGTGGATTTGCTCAAAAATCTATTGGTTTTAATGCTTTGACAAACCCACTCAAATCTGCCACTATAGCAAAAAACGCACAAGGATAATCCTATGATTGTACTCACTTTGCATATTCCTGACGAATTATCGCCCAAGCGGAAATGGCGCTGAAAGTTTTTTCAGTTTAGCAAAAGATGGCTTGTCAAATTTAACGGTGTTGTCACCAACCCCAAACTTCATCCAAAAAAATATAGGTGATGCCGAAAATGTAATTTGGATGATTTTAATATCACTTTGGAACTTTAATTAAGCGAGATTTTAACTGCGTTGGTCTAGAATCTTAGCAAATAAGCTTTTCCTCTTCAACACAACCCACTTATTTAAAAAAAACCATCCCAAATAAGCCTTCACCCTACCCCTAAATACTCCACGTCTCATGATTAAAATTCACCACTTTAGGCGTGTTGGGACGCTCGCTTTGCTGTTGTAGCGCCTTACTGCGATGTACCAAGAAGTCCAAGAGATGATTGCGAATTTTATAATAATGCGCATGATGGTGGATATTGTCCCTGTAGCGGGGCTTAGGAATGGTATTTTCGACAATCTCCGCCAAAAACGCCCGTGGACCATTACTCATCAAAAATATGCGGTCAGCGAGCAAAATCGCTTCATCAATATCATGAGTAATCATAAACACTGTCTGCTGCGTTTCATCGACGATATTCACGAGCTCATCTTGAATCACCCCACGGGTCAACGCATCCAGCGCACCAAATGGCTCGTCCATCAGTAACAGCTCTGGCTGCGTGGCAAAGGCACGGGCAATCCCCACACGCTGTTTCATACCGCCTGATAGCTGACTTGGCTTTTTGTCTTTGACCTTGCTAAGTCCGACCATCGCTAGATAAAAATCAATTTTTTGGCTAAGGTCGGTGGCGCTGATGTTGGGCGTTTTTGCCTTTAGGGCAAAGCCGATGTTCTCGCCGACAGTCAGCCACGGCAAGAGCGCATGACTTTGGAACACCACACCCCGCTCAAGGCTAGGCTTGATGACTTCTTTGCCATTCATGCTGATACTGCCTGATGTGGCATTTTCAAGCCCTGCTAGGGCGTTTAAAATTGTCGATTTGCCACAGCCTGAATGTCCAATCAGACAGATGAACTCATTTTTATAAATATCAAAATTGACATTTTCAAAGACATTATCGCCATCGCCGTAGCGTTTGGACAGACTGCCAACTTCAATCAATTTGCCATCATTATTCAACATAGCTCACCTTTTTTTGTAGCACGCCAAACAGCATATCCAGCACCATACCCACCAAGCCAATGAGCAGCACCGCAAAAATCACATTGGCAAGCGATAAATTATTCCACTGATTCCACACAAAATAACCAATGCCTGTACCGCCCACGAGCATCTCGGCAGCGACAATCACGAGCCACGCAATCCCCATAGAAATACGCATACCCGTAACAATGGTCGGTGCCGCCGCAGGAATGACAATCTTGGTAGCGGTCTGCAAAGGCGATAATTCTAGCGTCTTGGCGACATTACGCCATTCACGGCGGACAGACGCCACCCCAAAGGCGGTGTTGGTCAGCATCGGCCAAATAGAACAAATAAAAATCACAAAAATACTGGACGCATTCGAATCTTTAATCGTATAAAGCGCAATCGGCATCCACGCAAGCGGTGAAATTGGCTTTAAAATCTGCACAAACGGCGTGGCAGCTGCCCCCAAAATCGGCGACATACCAATGGCATAGCCCAAAGGAATCGCCACCATCATCGCAAGCAAAAAGCCCAAGAGCACTCGCCCAATAGAATAGCCTAGCTGAATGCCGATGCCTTTATCATTTAGGCCATTATCATAAAAGGGATTGGATAAATGATTGATGGCAGTTTGCCCAAAGTCACTTGGCGTGGGAAATTCGCTTTTGGTACTTGCGACCAAGGCACCGGGTTTGGTAAATTCAGGAATATCGCCCATCAGTACGCTGTATTCTAGCTTTAATGGGTCTGTCGGTGCATAGACCTTTTGCGGTAAGGTCGCCCATTGCCATACGCCAAGCGTGGCTAGCACGATAAGTAGCGATAAAAGATAGCCTTTGGTTTTGGTTGTTGGTTTCATGCGTTCACCTTTTGACCAATGGCAAAGGAATTGATGTACTCATCAGGACGGCTTGCGTCAAACGCCTTACCCATCACTGTGATTTGCGGTTCGTTGTCTTTGACGGTGTAGCCCATTTCTTGCATTTGTTTTTTGGCATCGGTGAGCATAAACACTTGATTTGCGATGTCTTGATAATTGATGTTGTCTTTTAGGTAGCCCCAGCGTTTCATTTGCGAGAGCATCCACA
>JBHAZZ010000098.1:0-20398 GCA_041781275.1 Moraxella sp. | reverse complement strand
ACCAAGTAGGTGCTGACATCGTATTTGGACACGTCGCCTGCATGAACGGCAAGTTCACCAATGTCGCCAAGATAGTCTTGTTTGTCGGCAGGGATTTTACCCGTAAAGGTCTCTACGCCACCGATGTTTTTGATGGCGGTATCTAGGGCTTTTTTGAATTCGGGGGCGTTGTAAGCGTCGCCACTGTGAACGATATGGCGGGCGTTGGTTTCGCCTTTGATGTGGTTGGCTTTGTCGTTTGCCCAGTAGCTAAATTGATCTGCAACCGTCTCGCCGCCCATGGCTACGGTAGAAACCACATACCCTTCAGGCAAGCCAATATAAGGAAAAGCGTCAGATGTGGCGATGGCACCGATGACGCCTACTGCTGCCGCTTTTTTGGCAAGATCGCCAGTTGCGCCTTGGGTGTTGGCAGTACTGGCGGTGTCATCTTTGGTGGCTTGGGGCTTAACTTCACAGCCACAGCACCCCGCCAAAAGTAGGGTACTGGCAACGCTGATGGCGCTAAGACGTACACGGTTGGATTTTAAAAATACGCTCATGGATAGATTCCTAATCAAAATGGGCAATGCCCCAAATACCGTTATTTGCTTGGCAGGTTTTGCAACTTACCAGCAAATAATTTTAACAAGTTATTGACGTTTTGTCATCTGTTGCTAGGGGTGGGCTCAAGTCATAAGTGCCTGATTGGATCCCAATCCTTGGTGCGGGTTCGATTCCCGTCGTCCGCTCCACATCTATTTTTCATCTCTTTTATGGCTGATTGCCTTAAAAAACAATCAATTAATCAGCCAAAACATCAGCGATTTTTTTTATTCTAACGTCGGTCAATGCTTTGCCGATGTCAGCCCCTGTTAAATTGGGGTCAATGTCTTTGATGGTGGTTTGTTGATAAATGTGCACACATCGCTGTAAGATGTGCCTAAACGCCGCCAAATCTGTTGGCACATCAATATGATTGGCTTGATAATAAATAAACAAAACCGTCATCAACTGAAAAATCACGGGCGTGCTGTCATTGTCTGGATTTGGGGTTGTTTTGTTTAATTGTTGGTGGGCTTTGGTGCGTTCTATCAGCTCAAGCAGCATTTGCGCAGTGAGTGGCGCCATTAAGCTTTTTTTGAAAGCAAGCAGCAGTTTTGCCAGCTCTGTTGCCATTTTGGGGGCGCAAAGCCGTTCGGCGCTGTCCGTGATGTCTTTTGGATTTTCGCTACTGGATAACAGCAAAGCAAAAGCAAGGGCGTCTTGTTTGTCTTTGGGGGCGCATTGATAAAATTGGTCTTGGCTTAAGTGTTCTAAGGCGGACAGCGTGCCAGTGTATTTGCTGGTGTCTTGCCAAAGGTGCGCCAGTCGGGGCAAAAAGTGCACCAAAATGCCCAGTTCAAATAATACTTGCCAATAGGCTTTGCCTGCGCTGTGTTTTGTGGCTTTGCTGCTTTCTGCCCACAGGCGTTCACGGCTTAAATGCGACAGTTCGCCACGATGTGCCATGTCCTTCATGAGTGTTTGGGTTTGGTCGGCGATGACAAAACCTTGGTCGGCAAATTTGGCAAAAAAACGGGCGGTGCGAAGTATGCGCAGTGGGTCTTCGGCAAAAGCTGGGCTGACATGGCGCAATACTTTGTTTTTTAAATCTTGTAAACCGCCATAATAATCAATGACTTGATTGGTTTTTGGGGTGTCGTCAAACAGCCCATTAACTTCTATGGCAAGGGCGTTGATGGTTAGGTCTCGGCGCAGCAGATCGTCTTTTAGGCTGACTGTGTCATCAAAAACGGTGCTAAAGGCGGTGTGTCCTGTGCCGATTTTTCGTTCAAGGCGGGCTAAGGCGTATTCGTGATGGCTTTTGGGGTGCAAAAAAACAGGAAAATCCACGCCCACTTGACTAAAGTCTTGCGCCAATAATAGCATAGGTGTGCCACCGACCACCACAAAATCTTTGTCATGACTGGGTAGCCCCAAAAGGCTGTCTCGCACCGCACCGCCCACCAAAAATACTTGCATGATTTACCTTGTTGTCCAAATAAAGCAGATTGTACCTTGTTTAACACACAAAAAAAAGCACCACTTTTCAAGACATCATAATACCGCAAGCACTTGACAAATCTTGTTTAAGACATAAAAAAGCACCCCTTTTAAAGAGTGCTTTTTGGTTTTTTGACCTGATTATTTGTTCATGTCTTGAGCGTCTGCCACGGTCAATGCCGTCATATTGACAATGCGACGAGCGGTGGCTGATGGGGTCAAGATATGTACAGGTTTGTCTGCGCCCAGCAGGATAGGTCCAAGAGCGGCAGAGCCTGTGGCGGTTTTTAAAAGGTTAAAGGCGATGTTGGCAGCGTCAAGCGTTGGCAAAATCAGCAGGTTGGCAGCGCCTTTTAGGGTGCTAAAGGGGAAGTTTTGTTCACGCAAACGCACATCAAGGGCGATGTCGCCGTGCATTTCGCCATCAAATTCAAAGTCCACGTTCATTTCGGTCAAAATGTCATGAACTTTGCGCATTTTGATGGCAGATTCACGGTCGGACGTGCCAAAGTTAGAATGCGACAGCAGAGCAACTTTTGGGGTAATGCCAAAACGGCGTACACTTTCGGCAGCCAAGATGGTCATTTCGGCAAGCTGTTCGGCGGTCGGGTCTTCGGTGATGTAGGTATCAGCGATGAATAAGTTGCGGTTTTACATGAGTACGGCGCTCATGGCGTAGAGATGATTGACATCATCACGTTTGCCAATGACACGATTTAGGTAATTTAGGTGCAAATGATAATGACCAAAAGTACCACAAATCATACCGTCTGCGTCGCCCAGCTCTACCATGAGTGAAGCGTGGAGCGTGGTTTTACGGCGCACATCACGACGTGCCAACTCTACACTAACCCCATGACGTTTGTTGGTTTCGTAATAGTATTGGCAGTAGTCTTCGTAGCGTGGGTTGTGGTTTGGATCGATGATGGTGATGTTTTCGCCGTCCACCAAACGCAGACCCAAAGACTCAATGCCACGCTGTACTACGTCAGGACGACCAAGCAAAATGGGTGTGGCAATTTGTTCATCAACCACCACTTGTACCGCACGCAATACGTTGATGTCTTCGCCTTCGGCATAAACGATACGTTTGGGATCTTTTTTGGCTTTGTTAAAGACGGGTTTCATCGCCAAAGCGGTGTTATAAACAAATTCAGACAGTTTTTGACGATACGCCGCAAAGTCTGCGATGGGTGCAGTTGCCACACCGCTGTCCATTGCCGCTTTTGCCACCGCAGGGGCGATCTCTAGGATCAAATTGGGCTCTAGGGGGCTTGGGATTAGGTAGTCTTTACCAAAATGTTTGGCGCTTTTGCCATCAGACTCAAGTTCGCCTGACTCGGTATGTGCCATGTTGGCGATGGCGTGTACACAGGCAAGTTTCATTTCTTCATTGACGATGGTGGCACCTACGTCCAACGCCCCACGGAAAATATAAGGGAAGCACAGTGCGTTATTGACTTGGTTGGGGTAGTCTGAGCGACCTGTTGCCATGATGACATCAGAGCGTACGGCGTGAGCAAGCTCTGGCATGATTTCGGGGGTGGGGTTGGCTAGGGCAAAGATGATGGGGTCTTTTGCCATGCTGCGTACCATGTCTTGACTGACTACGCCCGGCCCTGACAGCCCAAAGAATACGTCAGCACCCACCATCACTTCTGCCAAGGTGGTTTTGTCGGTATCACGAGCAAAGCGGGCTTTGGATTCGTCTAGGTTTTCACGGGCTTTGGTGATGACCCCTTTGGAGTCTAGCACATAAATGTTGTCTTTGTTTGCGCCCAAAGCCACCACCAGATCAAGGCAGCTGATGGCAGCAGCGCCAGCGCCAGAACATACCAAAGTGATGTCTTGAATGTTTTTGCCGTTTAGTTTTAGGGCGTTTAATAAGGCAGCAGCGGAGATGATGGCGGTGCCGTGTTGGTCGTCATGAAAGACGGGGATATTCATGCGTTTGCGCAGTTCTTGCTCAATTTTGAAGCATTCTGGCGCTTTGATGTCTTCTAGGTTGATACCGCCAAAGGTTGGCTCAAGACTTTCAACGATTTGGATAAATTTGTCAGGATCGGTTTCGTTGATTTCAATGTCAAAAACGTCAATGCCGGCAAATTTTTTGAACAATACGCCTTTACCTTCCATCACGGGTTTGGAAGCCAGCGCCCCAATGTTACCAAGTCCCAAAACCGCCGTGCCGTTGGTGATGACGCCCACAAGGTTGGAGCGTGCGGTGTATTTGGCGGCAAGATTGGGGTCTTTTTCAATTTCTAAACAAGGTACGGCAACCCCCGGTGAATAAGCCAGCGCAAGGTCTCGTTGGTTGGCGATTTGCTTGGTGGGAGTAATAGAGATTTTGCCGGGGCGGGGGTGTTCGTGATAGTGTAGGGCGGCTTGTTCAAATTGTTGTTTTAGACGTTCGCTTTCGGCGGCGTCAATGTTGTTTTGATCAGTCATGATTTATCCGTTGGGTTGGTTGGACGAACATCAAGCAAAAGCCTGATAAGAAAAACTAGAAAATACACCATTTTAGCATGATTGCCATAAAAAAACACCACCCAAAGCGGTATCAAGTCAAAGCCACCAAAGCCAAAGCCACCAAGGATCAAAGCAAAAAGTCGTCCAAAGCCGTTTTGGGATTTTTAAAAACTTTCAATGATTCATTTGCCAAAGCGCTGATTTTTTTTATCAAATTTATGACGCAATCACTTTTTAACTGCCTATTTTTGATGGATAAATTGGTCATAAAAACCAAATGTGCCATAAAGTGGGCTAATCATATAACGCATGACGAATTTGACATAAAACATTCATGGCTTTTTCTTGATCTGGCAAATCAGGCAAATGACTATCAGAAAAAGCAGTATCAATTTCTTTGATAAGTTCTTCTGCCATCATTAATAAATCATCATAATCATATTGTCCAGATTTTATTGCCAAAAGTTCAGTTTTGTTATTTCTGTGAACCAATACTTGACCGGTATTACCAATATCTTTTGCCATTTGTAACAGACGTATGGTGTGCATTAAATTTTTGGCGTCATAGTTTTTGCTGTGATTTAGGGTGCTTTGATAGCGTTCTTCATTGCGATGTTTGACCCATTGCCAATAATCTTGGTAATCTTGACAATATTTGCTGTAGCCCATTTGATTAAAAGACAAATAACCACTTTGTGTTAAGTTTTTTGGAATGCTGCTTAATGCAACGCCGTTTGCATTTTCTTTTTGGATTACTCCAGAAAATTGATGTAAGTTTTCTTTATCTATATAAACGGCATAAAGCTGCGTGGTGTGCGCTATTTTGGCAAGCCCAAGCTGATGTTGCGTTAAATCATGTTGTTTTAGCCAAGTATTTAGTGGCAGACTTTTGCCATCTTGTAATATATAACAAAAATCCAAAACGCTTTTTTTATTTTCGCTCATGGGATTGGTGATTTTTTTATTAAGTCCACGGGCTTTTTTGATTTGACTATGAGCAAATCCTGCGAAGGTTTTTTGGCATAATTTACTGACAAAATCTTTGGGCTCAATCAAATTCATGATGGGGTGTTTGTAGAGTATTTTATCGTGTGGGGTGTTTAATAGCTCCATGATGCTGGGATTATTTTGTAACAAAAGCTCAATAAAGCGACCAATTTCATAATAAACCACATCGTTGCTTTCGTTGCTGATTTGGGGAATATAAGTGCTTGGCAGGCGATAAAATTGCGCCTTAGGCAAATAAAAAACGCCCTTAATGTCCGTATCCGATGTTGGGGTGTCAAGACCATAAGCACGACTGCCAGAAATACATTCCAACAATATCAAGTTTTGCGATTTTAAGTCATCAATATTCATAAATCGTTTGTCTAAAAATATGATCCAAACAAGCACTGTCGGATTTGCTTTTGGTGGGTGGATTGTGGGTGTCTATATTTTCCCATAATTCCTTAGTAAGTTTTTGTAAACTGTGTGGTAACAGTTGGACATAACTTTCATCATGATGGTTTTTGATAAGAATTAACTGGCTGATTTCTTGATGTAAGTTTTGCTCAAGTGTTTCAAGCATGGTGGTGATATTGACGGGCGGTATGTCGTTTTGTTGTATGATCCAGCGACAAGCCAATAACGCCCGCAATACATAAAACCACTTTTTAAGTTTAATGGGCTGCGATAAGTCCAAATCACAGGCGGCATTTTTTGCCATGCCATGATAATGATAAAACACGCCCCGTGGATTAAAAAATTCTCGTTGAACGCTTTTGATGTTGTCAATAAATGGACTGTGGCTGTGATAAACAATGGGAGAATTTAGCCACTCAAAGATGACTGCATTGGATTTATATAATAACGTCAAGGCTTTTTTGATGTCCCAACCGCCAATATCAAACGGCACGGCAAATAAATCGTTATTAATAAATTCAAAGCTGTCTTTTTTGTCAAAAATAGACAAATAATGATCAGGCGCATGACAATAAATCATGCGCACATCAAAATCACTGTCCATAGAACAAAAACCCCACGCTCGACTGCCACTTTCTATGGCGTGCAAACAATGAATGGATTTTTGATCGGTGATTTCGCTAATTTGAGTAATAATTCGTTCACTGTCAGTCATTGAGCATTCTACCTGCTTCTAGGGCAAAATAAGTTAAAATACCATCACAGCCCGCCCGTCTAAATCCAAGCAAACTTTCTAAAATGACTTCTTTGCCAAGCCAGCCGTTTTGTATGGCGGCCATGTGCATGGCATATTCGCCAGAGACTTGGTAGGCAAAGGTGGGTACGCCAAAATTGTCTTTGACTTCACGCACCACGTCCAAATAAGGCTGACCAGGTTTGACCATCACCATGTCCGCCCCTTCGGCGATGTCAAGGGCGACTTCGTGTAGGGCTTCGGCACGGTTGGCGCTGTTCATTTGGTATTGTTTTTTGTGTCCTTTTAGGTTGCCACTTGAGCCGACGGCATCACGAAAAGGACCATAATAGGCGGACGCATATTTGGCAGAATATGCCATGATGGCGGTGTTTTGATAGCCGTTTTCTTCCAGTGCCAAACGCATGGCGCCGATACGTCCGTCCATCATGTCGCTAGGAGAGATGATGTCTGCACCTGCACGGGCGTGGGCTAGGGTTTGTTTGATGAGTGCTTCGGTGGTGATGTCATTGACCACATAACCAATGTCATCGATGATACCATCTTGTCCGTGGGTGGTATAGGGGTCTAGGGCGACATCGGTCATGACGGTCATGTCGGGCAAAGCGTCTTTTAGGGCGGATACGGCTTGGCACGCCAATGTGTTGGGGTTGTAGGCTTCTTTGCCATCGGCGGTTTTTAGGTCGGGATTGATGACGGGGAAAATGTCCACCGTACGCACACCCACATCATACAATGCTTTGGCGTGCTCAATCAACAAATCAATGGACAAACGCTCTACATTTGGCATACTGCCAATGCTTTCACGCCGACCTTTGCCATCAAGGACAAACACAGGGGCGATCAAGTGGCAAGGTTTTAGATGGGTTTCGCTCACCATATCACGAATGTTGTCAGAAACTCTCAGACGGCGCAGGCGAGTTAAGGGAAAATGACGATTAAAGGCGTATCGGTTCATGACGGCTTTCCAATAAAAATAAAAAAAATGGACTTATCAAATAAGCCCATTTTATCAAATTATGGCGGTAAGTGGGGATTAAATCAAAGACTTGACCCAATCGGTTAAACTTTCCCACATACGCCCAAAAAATCCTGCCTGTTCTACGTCTTCGGTAGCAACGATGGGCACACTGGCGACCGCTTGACCATTGACCACGGCAAGCATTTGTCCGATTTCTTGACCTTTTTTGATGGGGGCGGTGATGTTGTCGTTATATTTGGCAATGCTTGAAATGGCAGGTTTTTTGTTTTTGATGGCGAGCACTTTTAGGGTGTCTGCCACTTCTGCCTTGACTGTTTTGGCTTGTCCAAATTTAACCGCCGTGCTGCCAACGCTTTGGGATTTGGGTGCGACAACGATGTTTTCAAAATGCCCAAAACCAAAATTCAACAGCTCTTGGGTTTGGGTGGCACGATCTTGCATACTTTTTGCACCCATCACCACCGCAATCAAACGCATTTCGTTGCGCAGTGCCGAAGACGCCAAAGAATAGCCTGATTCTTCGGTGTGTCCTGTTTTTAGACCATCAACCGTTTTGTCAGTAAATAATAAGGTATTGCGGTTGGCTTGTTTGATGTTGTTATAGGTGAATTCTTTTTCGCTGTAAATTTGGTAGTATTTGCCGCTGTTTTTGATGATGGCACGAGCCAAAACCGCCAAATCTTTGGCGCTGGCACGGTGATCGGGGGCGGGCATACCTGTGGCGTTTTCAAAATTGGTGTTGGTCATGCCCAGTTTTTTGGCTTCGTCATTCATCAAAGCGGCAAAAGCAGACTCCGAACCCGACAAATGTTCTGCCACGGCTTTTGATGCGTCATTGCCTGACTGAATGATGATGCCTTTGAGCATATCCAATGCGCTGGCACTGGCGTTTAAAGGCACATACATACAAGACTGCGTGCCTGAGCCACGACACCACGCATTTTCGCTCATTTTGATGGGGGTGTCTTCACTGATTTCGCCAGTGAGCAATCGCTGCTCCAAAAGATACCCAGTCATCATCTTGGTCAAAGATGCAGGCGGTAAAGGGGTATCGGCGTTACTTTGAGCAAGCACGGTGCCTGTGTCATAATCCATCAGGATATAGGCAGCATTATCAAGCACGGGTGGGTTAATGCCTGTATTGGCAAAGACGGTGCCGCTTAGGGCGATAAGACCCCCAAGCAAAGTTTTTTTGAAGACAGAGATGATCATAATATGCCGTTAGATAAAAAAGCCAAAAATATCAGCGATTAACATACGCCAAAAAAATGCTCACTATATCAAAAAAACCATAAAATTTGAAATGATTTTACGGGATTTTTAGGGGGTTTTGTCGGTTTTTTGTTCGCTAAGCGTTGTATTTTGGTATTTTTAATTTTGTTACCAGTTGTTAAAACGACGCAGCAGTTTGGGCGAACTCTTGGCACAGGGCTTTATTTTCGCTGGCAGGGAAGCTTTGTGTCCAATTTCTCATGACTTGCAACACGTCCCGATATTCTTTTTGTGAAGAAAGGTATTTCATGGTGTCGCTGGGGCTTTGAGCTTCTGGCATAAACACACGCAATTGGTTGTGATAGGCTTCATTAAATTGGGCTTGTTGTTTGACGGTCAGCAAGCTGGGGCAAATTTCAGAAAGTGCCTGCGTCAGCGCCAACTGATAATAGCGAGATGATGCCGGATCGGGGATATTGGCAAGGTAGGGCGGCGTAACGGTCAGTGGTGTGGTGTAATTGGTTTTTTTAAGGGCACTAGAAGCGTGGGTGGTATTTAGGCTGATAGCGACCATACCAAGCACGGCAATACACGCCTTGGGTAATTGACCAACAAAACCGTGGCGTATTGCTGAAAATACAAAAGAAGGGCTTTTCATACGCAAAACACAACTCTATGATGAAATTATGCTTATCATACTGCTTTCTTTACAAAAAATCTTGTAAAAATTACTTGAAAGTGTAGGAATGTTGTAGTGAATGTCAATGGGTAGCAACAACTTAGGGTGTTTTGTCAAAAATTGTAAATAAAAAATGGGCAAATTTTTGGTTTTTGGGTGGTGGATTTTGGTTTTGCCACAAACAAGCTATAATAACCATTTTAATTGTATTAAGTAATCGCTTATGACCGCCAACCGCCTAATAGACCCCAACCTAAAAAAAGACGACATCATAGACAGAGCCATACGACCAACGTCCCTAAACGACTACATCGGACAGCCCAAAGTGCGTGAACAGATGGAAGTATTTATCACGGCAGCCCGTAAACGCCAAGAATCCCTAGATCATACCTTGATTTTTGGTCCCCCAGGGCTTGGCAAAACCACGCTTGCCAACATCATTGCTCGGGAGATGGGTGGTAATTTGCGTTCTACCAGTGGCCCTGTGTTGGAACGGGCAGGGGATTTGGCGGCAATGCTGACCAATTTAGAAGAAGGCGATGTGTTGTTTATTGATGAAATTCATCGCTTAAGCCCTGTGATTGAAGAAATTTTATACCCTGCGATGGAAGATTTTCAGCTTGACATCATGATAGGGGAAGGACCTGCGGCACGTTCCATCAAGCTGGATTTGCCCCCGTTTACATTGGTGGCGGCAACCACACGGGCAGGGCTTTTGACTTCGCCACTTAGAGACAGATTTGGGATTGTGCAGCGTCTTGAATTTTATGACGTGGCGGATTTGACCACCATTGTCAAGCGGTCATCGGGACTGATGGGTATCAAGATGGAACACGATGGCGCAACCGAAGTGGCTCGTCGCAGTCGTGGCACGCCCCGTATTGCTAACCGTCTGTTGCGCCGTGTGCGAGATTATGCCGAAGTCAAAGGCGATGGCACAGTAACAGGGTCAATGGCAAGCTTGGCGCTGGATATGCTGTCGGTGGATAAGCAAGGACTGGATCATTTAGACAGACGATATTTGTCCATGTTAAAAGATCGCTTTGATGGCAAACCTGCGGGCGTAGAAGCCATTGCCGCAGCGATGGCAGAAGATAGGGGCACGCTTGAAGACGTGATAGAGCCGTATTTGATTCAACAAGGTTATATCCAAAGAACGCCCAAAGGACGAATTTTATTAGAAAAAGGCATGGTATTAATGCAAATGGAGATATGAATGCTAAGTATTTATGACAAAGCCAAAGCCTATGACGTGTTTTGTGCCAGTGAAGTGTCGGCGTGGGAAAAATCATGGACAGCGCAAAACTCATCATTTGGGCTAATGCAGCAGGCGGCGCTTATGCTTGGTGAAGCGGTGCTGGACATCATACACATGGTGAGCCTGACACGTCCCAAAATCTTGGTGTGCTGTGGTATGGGCAATAATGGCGGTGATGGTTATTTGGTGGCAAACACACTCATGCAGCGTGGTTATGACGTTGATATTTTTGCCCCAGAAGCTCCCAAAACTGCCGAAAGCCTTGCCGCCATGCAGTCGGGCACACTGCAAGCGTTAGATGTGCTACCTAGCGATGAGTATGACATTTATATAGATGCGCTGTTTGGTAATGGGCTAAACAAAGACTTGTCGCCCAAGTATCAAGCCATCATTCATCAATTAAATCATAAACGTGGTCTAAAAATAGCCATTGACATACCAAGCGGCTTACACCCCGATAAAGGCGTGGCACTGCCGTGTGCGTTTGTGGCGGATTTTACCTTAAGTGTGATGGGGCTACGGCTTGGGTTTTTTGTGGGACGTGGGCGAGAATTTACGGGGGAAGTGCTGCATTTACCACTTATCCCAAAAACCGTGCCGTCTGTGGCTACCATAGACACCCGTTTGCCCCATTTTGTCCGACCTGACATTTATGCCCACAAAAGCACGCATGGTCATGCATTGATCATCGGCGGTCATCAGACGATGGGTGGGGCGGTGATGATGGCAGGCGAGACGGCGCTGGCAAGTGGTGCAGGCAAAGTAACCATCATGTGCCACAAGACACACCATCAGGCGATATTGTCCCGATGTCCTGCGCTGATGGTGCGTGATATTGATGAGTTGGCAGGTTTTGATGAGCTTTTGCGCTCGGTCAATTCGGTGGCGTTTGGCATGGGGCTTGGGCGTGATGACTGGTCGCAAAAATGCTATCAGGCGATTTTACCCAGTTTGTATCGCTGGGGCAAAACGGTGGTGCTTGACGCAGACGCTTTGTATTTTTTGGCAAAACAGCAGCAGCGGTTACAAGATACATGGATAGCCACGCCCCATACAGGCGAAGCGGCACGGCTTTTGGGGGGCGACGCTGATGACCGTTTACAAAGCATTCGCCAACTTCAACAAATTTATGGCGGTAATTGGCTATTAAAAGGGGCTAATTCTTTGTTGCTAGACACCAAAACCATGACCCAAAAAGGCGTGGAGATTTGTGCGTTTGGCAATGCGTCTATGGCGACGGCAGGCATGGGCGATGTGTTAAGTGGCACCATCGCAGGACTAAAATCCCGCTTTGGCGACCGTGTCAGCTTGATGGACTGTATAAACGTTCATGCATTGGCAGGCGACAAATTGGGTGGTCAAGGACAAAGACGTATTGTGGCGCAAGACATGGCAAAAGCGGTGCAGCAGACGCTAGATGAGCTTACCTTTTAGTTATAAACGCCTAGCTTTGCCAAATTTTTATAAAATGCCAGTCAATAAATGTGAATTGACGAAAAATAAATCATCACCAGCTCATGGGATCGATGTCAATGGTCAGTCCTGCTTTTTTGGCGACGGGCAGGGCTGACACAGAATACCACCAATCATTTAGCACCTGATGAAGCGTGGAGCGACTGTCCGCCAAAATCAGCATTTGCACATAATACAGTGAGTTTTTGCGCAGCATGGGGGCGTTGATGGGGGCAAGCACCGTAAAGGGCGCAGGCTTTGGCAAAAGCTTGGCAATCTCACCAATGGCATCTTTGGCAGTTTGTAAGTTTTGGTGTTTGGCTTGAATCAGTACTGCATGGCGATAAGGCGGTAGGGCAAGTAATCGCCGTTCACTTAATAGGTCTTGGGCGAATTTATCATAACTTTCATAAATCAAATCCAACAAAAAAGGGTTGTCAGGTCGGTAGGTTTGAATCAAAACTTGCCCCGCCACCGTACTGCGTCCTGCCCGACCTGCCACCTGAATGATGGTTTGTGCGGTGTGTTCGGGCGAGCGAAAATTCGGCGACAAAAACCCTGCGTCTGCGTCCACTACCACGACCAGTGCCACATTATCAAAATGATGACCTTTGGCTATCATTTGTGTGCCTACCAGTATCATGGGTTTGCCTGTATTGATTTGGGCATAAAGCGTTTGCCAAGCGTTTTTGGCAGAGACGGTATCACGGTCAATTTGTAAAATGGGATAGACTTGGGTACTGGTTTGTGGGTTGGCAAAAATGGCGTGCAAACTTTCATAAATGCCCGAAGTGCCTTGCCCTAGGTGTACGATGTTGGTGCTGTTACAGCTTGGGCAGGTTTTTGGGGTGATGATTTGGTAGCCACAATGATGGCATTTTAGGTGATTATAAAAAAATGCGGTCTGTTCGTGGTCGGATTTTTTGAGCGTGCTTTTGTGTAAAGTCAGATGGCTGCTACAGCGCACGCAATCGGCTTGCCAACCACACGACCCACAAAGCAAAATCGGCGCATAACCACGGCGGTTTAGGAACACCATGACTTGATGACCGTTTTCTAGCGTTTTTGTGATGGCTTGTATGGTGGTGGCAGACAGTTCGCTGTGCTGCATTGTTCCTGTGCTGTCATGATGGTGATATTTGCCCAGTCGCATATCCACCAAAGAAAACTGTGGCGGACGAGCGTTACCTGCCCGTTTGCTAAGACGATATTGGATAAGTTTGCCATCTTGGACAAGTTTGTAATGTTCAATACTGGGGGTAGCGCTACCAAGCACCACGGGAATTTTTTGGTGAAAGCCCAAATACAAAGCCACGTCGCAGGCGTGATAGCGCAAATGATCTTGCTGTTTGTAGGACAAATCATGGGCTTCGTCAATGATGACCAATCCCAAATTGGCAAACGGATAAAACAAGCTAGAACGGGTGGCGATGATGATTTGTGCCGTACCGTCTTTGCAGGCACGCCAACCGTCTAGGCGTTCTGTGTCGTTAAGCCGAGAGTGCAGTACGATGATGTTGGCAAAAAATCTCTTGGCAAAGCGATCTTGGCTTTGGGGGGTCAGTCCGATTTCTGGCACCAGTAGCAGCACTTGCTTGCCCTGATTGAGCGTGTGGGCGATGGCTTGTAAATACACTTCGGTTTTGCCAGACCCTGTAACCCCATTGAGTAAAAACCCCTGATAGCGTGCGTCATCTATCGCCTTTTTGATACCGTCTAGGGCGAGTGTTTGTTCCTTGCTCAGTGTTAGGGGTGGTTCGTTTAGGGTAGGTGTGGGGCGCTGTGGCTTGGCAATGCGTGGCGTGATAAGTCCTTTGGCGTGCAATGTTTTTAGGGTGCTGGCACTAATGCCTAGCTTTTTAAATTCATCATCGGTCAAGCCACTGTGCTGGGCAAGCAAACGAAAATCGGCAAGCTGTTTTTGGGCTCGTGCACTGATTTTTTCTTTGACAAAGGTTTCATCTTGAGCGTCTTTTGTCAAATGCCACTGCCTGATGGTCGCAAAAGCAGGTTTGCCCTGATTTAATAAGGCAGGCAGCATGATGGTAAAAGTTTCCCCCAAAGGATAAAAATAATAATGACTCAGCCAAAACGCAAATTCAAGCAGCCATTCATCAAAAATGGGTTTATCATCAATGACTTGTAAAATGCTTTTAAGCTTGTCTTTGGGAACTTGACTGTCTTTTTTGGCTAGGTGTGTTACCGTCAGGCCCACCAGTGTCCGCCGACCAAAAGGCACCAAAACCCGACCGCCTATCGGTGGTAATTGACCGTCTGTCAAATGTTCGGGCAGCACCGCATAATCAAACAGCGTGTACATGGGGACGGGTAGGGCGACTTGTAACAACATAAAATCAAAAAAAGTATCAAAAAAAATAAAAAAGGGCAGATAGCCCCTTTTTATCATGAAAAGTTATTTTGTTCAATCATTTATTCAATGTACAAAATCGCTTCAATTTCAACGCTTGCCCCTTTGGGTAGTGCTGACACTTCTAAAGCGGCTCGTGCAGGATAAGGGGCGGTTAAGCGTTGGGTGAAAATTTGATTTAGGGCGTCAAAATCTGCCAAATCCGCCAACGACACGTTGAATTTGACCACGTCGGACAAACTGCCACCTGCTGCTTTGGCGATGGCTTCAATGTTGTCCAACACTTGCTCGGCTTGGGCGACAAAGCCTTCTTTTAGGGTCATGGTAGCAGGGTCAAGTCCGATTTGTCCTGACACATAGACGGTATTGCCAACTTTGACCGCTTGGGAATATGTGCCTACCGCTTTTGGGGCATCGTCGCTATGAATGATTTGTTTTGGCATGGTAACACCTTGAATTAATTGGGTTTTTGTTATTAACATGCGCCACAAGCTTGTCAGTGTGCTGATGGCGATTTTGGCAGTACGGGCTTTTTGACCGATGTGTTTATCTTAAAACAAAAGAACATCGGGCGCAAGGGTTTAGATAAGGTTCATAAACCAGTGTTTTAGGCGATACAGCCAAGACAGCCATAGATGATTTTCTTGGTTTGATTGGTCGTTTTTTGTGGTGTTTATCAAAAAAGATTGGCAATTAATGTCGGGAAAATTGGGATCATTAACAGCTTCTTTGTGATTTGTCAGATAAATGCGGCAGTGATTATCGCTGATGTCCAAATCATATTGATAAGCAAAAACATCATGCCATGCAGGATAAGCATAAGATTTCATGGGTATGATTAATTTGCCATATGTATCAATAAATCCCAGTTGTGTGTTATTATCTAAGTGATTAAAAACCCGAGCATAGCCTTGTTTATTATAATGATGAATTTCATCATAATTTTGGCTGAGTTTATTATTATTGATGTCTATGACAAAATGACTGTCGTTAATAGAAACATGAAATCGGTCTTTGCCGATATGGTCAATCAGGGCATATTGGGCGTTTATTTTAACATTGCCTTTTAGGTCTATGATGCCAGATAAATGATGGTGGGTTTTATCGTGATATCTTAATAACTTGGGCGTTAAAAAATATAAAGGATTGTCTTGCCAATTAATAATGACATTGCCTTGTTTATCAATGACGGCATATTGTAAATATTTTGGACGGATTTGTTTTTCATCATAAATAAAGTCGTCAGTTTTATTTACCGATGGAGATATTCTACTGACCACAAATTTATCTGTACCATCAAAAGAAACGATTGGGCTGTCGTATTTAAAATCCAAAATAAGCGTATTATTAAAATCTACCAGTCCCCAATGATGGTCTTTTTTAAAAGAAAGATAATTGGCATGATGGGAAATAGAACAATCGCCATCTTGATAAATGGTGGGAATGAGTAAATTGCCTTGTTTGTCTGCCAGTCCTACTTTTTTGTTTTTGCTGACAATGCCGCCAATTGGGGTGTCATGATAAAAATCATTATCGCCATCAATATAACAAATGATGTCTTTGTCAAATTGAAATTCACCCAAATTGGCGGGTTGAACGCTTAATGCCAAACTGTTGTGATAAAACAGCAAACCAAGCAGAAAGCATAACACCTTAACCATCATTGATAAAGGCGCATGATGTTTGGGTAACCCAGCAAAGGACGTAAGGTTTCAATGGCTTGAGCAAGATGGCTTCGTGAACGTACCACGATTTGTAGCGTGGTTGTGCCGTTATTTTTACCGGATTTTTCGTCCGATTTGAAAGAAGCTTGTTCAATGCCGATATGAATGGCTCGCAATTCATAAATCATTTGGCTGATTTGCTCTTGATTGAGTAGGGCAAAAATGCGTAATGTCGCCGAAAAATGCAACTGTTGGGCTTTGTGATCAATATTGACATCGTCTTTCCAACGCATTTGCACCACCTGATAAGGCGTGGCTGCCCGAATGTTTTGTAGAGAATAGCATTTATGGCGGTGAATGACCAATCCTTGACGGGCGGACAAATGCCCCACAATGTGATCGCCATAAATGGGGTTACAGCATTTGCCAAAGGTAACTTCCACGCCTTTGACCCCTGCGATCAAGTGGCGAGATTGGGTGATTTCGTTGCCGTCGGCGATGTCCACTTCTTCGCTAAACAAACGAGAAACCACAAGCTGCGGCAACAGTGTGCCAGTGGCGATTTGTAAATAAATGTCTTCTTGGCTTGCCACACCACGCCACGCCAAAATGTCCGCCCATTCGTCAGCGGTCAGGCTGTCCACCGTCTTATCATAATTGGACAAAGCACGCATTAAGGCTTCTTTGCCATAATGGATTTTTTCTTCGTCGGGCAGACGTTTTAAGAATTTTAAAATTTCGTTACGGGCTTTGTTGGTCGCCACAAATCCTAGCCAATCGGCTTTTGGGGTGGCGTTTTTGTCGGTGTCAATGCTGACGCTGTCGCCATCTGCTAGCACTAGCCCAAGTTTGCCATGTTCGCCATTGATGTCAGCGCCTGTGGCGATGTTGCCCACCGCAGGGCCAACGGCATAAGCAAAATCCAGTGCGGTAGAACCACGGGGTAATTCGTACGCCCGACCTTGGGGGCTATAACAGACGATTTTGCGTTCGTGCAGATAAGCCATCAGTTCATCAATCACTGCCACGCTCATCTCGCCTTCGGTTAAGTCTTCTTTGCTGCTTAACAGCTCTTGCATATTGCGTAAACTGGCTTGAATCACCGATTGGCTGATGTCGCCCTTATCACGACTGATGACCCCAAGCCGAGAAGCATCTTTCATGCGAGTGGTCAGTAGGGTAACTTTGATGTAATTGTAATCTTGTTCGTAGATCAGGGTAAGTGATTGGTTGCCACCTGCCAAGGGTTTACGAATGTGATCTTTGATGTTGCGATCGCTGATTTCGTACTTTTGCACCAAGTAATAAGCAAGTTTGTCGCAAGATTCAATGTTGTCTAGCACCACTTCAAAATCGTATTGGCGAATCAAACGGCTCATGTCGCCCCGATTTTTGAAAAACTGGCGGTACATGGACGCACGGTTGTCCAAAACTTGTACATGACCATGTAATTGTAAACGGCTCAGTAGGTTTTGTAAGTAGGTACTGATTTCAATCTTTTGGAAATTTCGCCCCAAGCCGTGCTGTAGCAGTTTGTCGGTAAACTTGGTGTACATCACAGGGTTTAGGTTGCGATAACAAAGCAGTTCAATGTAGTCGGCAATGTCATTAAGCCCCATGATACGGGCAAAAGGAATATAAAAATCAAGGGTTTCTTTGGCGGTGGAACGCTGTTTTTCTTCACGCACCGCATCAAGCGTACTCATGTTGTGTAGGCGGTCAGAAAGCTTAATGATGAGCACACGGGGGTCAATGATGGTTGCCGCCAAAATTTTATGAAAGGTTGCCGCTTTGCTTTGCTGCTTGTTCATGCCTGACGATTTCAGTTTGGTAACGCCATCTACAAGGCGTGCGACCGTTTCTCCAAATTCTTGTGCCACAAGTTCATCGGTAACTTCGGTGTCTTCTACCGTGTCATGCAAAATGGCGGCAATGATGGTGTCTCTGTCTAGGCGAAACCCTGCCAAAATCTCCGCCACAGAAATGGGGTGCGTGATATAAGGTTCGCCCGATTTGCGTTTGTCTTTGATGTGAGCCATGTCGCCAAAATGACACGCACGCAGCACGTCTGCTCGTTCACTGGCGCTTAGGTAGCTGATGGCGTGCATTAGGCTGTTTTTGACATCATCAACCATTGGGTGGCTTAGGTGGGCGGGTATGTCATGCGGGCGGTAGTTGGCTAGCGTCATCATAGGATACAAAAACACAAAATAAAAGGTGTAAAAGATTCAATAATACACCGATGTTAGGGGTAAAAGTCAAGACTTTGACATATATTTTTACGATTTATTTTTTGACAAAAAAACCACGCATGACGCATGGTTTTTGTGATGGGGTAGGGATTAAAATCCGCTGTTACCTGACAAGGTCAAATCAAACACAGGAACTTCTTTGACAAACACTTCTTCGGGCTCGTCCAAAATATCTTTGGTAACATGACCTTCGGCGATTTCACGCAAAGCAAGTACGGTGGGTTTGTCGTTATCGGGCGCAACGGTTGGTTCAGAACGACCGCTTGCAAGCTGTCTGGCACGGCGAGACGCAACCAAAATCAGCTCAAAACGGTTATCAACATTTGCAAGGCAATCTTCAATGGTAACTCGTGCCATGATTTTTCCTATATTAAAAAGCTAATTTTTTATTATAGCAGATATTAGGTGTTTGCAAAAGTAGCAAAAAACAACAGTGGCAAAAATCAACCCATCACGCTCATTTTGGCGGCTTGATAGCTTTGTTTGTCCAGTCTTGCCCCAAATTGAGCCACCACTTGACTGGCGACCGCCCCCGCCAGCTTGACGCAGTCGTTGACATTTAACCCTTGGGTTAAGCCATACAAAAACGCCCCTGCAAAATTATCGCCTGCGCCGTTGGTGTCTATGACAGCTGTGGCAGCAGGAACGGCAATGGGGGCGATGGTGGTTATGCCTTGACCTTTTTGTCCCACCAGCGTGGGTTTGTCTGCGCAAGTAACCACCACCATGTTGGCGTAATTTAACAGTTCAAGAACCGCTTCTTCGCCATCTTCTTTTTGGGTGAATAATTTGGCTTCGTCCAGATTACAAAAAATCATGTCCACATCATTTTTTAGCCAATACAAAAGACCTTCTTTGGCAAAATTGACCACCGCAGGATCGGCAAAGCTGACGACAATTTTTGTGCCATTTTGTTTGGCAAGCATACAAAGCTCATCAATGGCGGGCATGATGGCGGGCGACATGGCAAGATAGCCTTCCAAATACAAGTATTTGGCGCCTGTCATCACATCAAAATCCACGTTATCGGCATGGATTTCGGCACTTGCGCCCAGATGGGTTTGCATGGTGCGTTCAGCGTCTGGCGTAACCAGTACGGCGCAGCTGCCTGTTTTGCCAGTGGCGACGGCGTGGACGGCGTTGGTGGTAACGCCTGATTTTGCCAAATCCGCCAAATAAAATTGCCCCATTTCGTCCAAACCCACCCGACAATGATAAAACGCTCTTCCGCCGAGACTTGCAAAAGCGACCATGCTGTTGGCAGCGCTACCGCCGCCTGAGCGTTTGGTGGGTCGGATATTATGGGCGGCTAGGGTGTCAAATAGGGCGGTCTGGGCGGCAGTATCTGCCAAAGTCATCGTGCCACGAGACAATCCTGTGGCTTGTAGTATTTCTTCGCTTAATTCGTATTCGGTATCCACAAGGGCGTTACCGATGGCAATCACATCAAACATGGTATTCTCCAAAAATATCACTTTTGGTTTAAAAAGTATGTTTTGAACGGATTTTCAGTAATCAAAAAACATAATTTTTAAACCCTGTTACGGTTTGCATTATAACAAAAACCGCCATAAAAAATTCACCCAATCGGTAATGTATTGAGTGAATTTTGTTCAACTTGGGTGAAATTTGTTAAGAAGTTACAGAATGTTAAGTTGCAAGCAACATCAATCTGCTTTTTCTAATTGCACCACCAATAAATCACTGTTAATTTCAGGCAAAATGCTGTCTGCGGTTGAACCTGTAAGCCATGCTGATAGCCCCGTGCGTTTGTGGCGACCAATCACCACCAAATCAATGGCGTGCGTTTTGCAATAATCCACAATGCCTTTGCGTCCTGAAATGGCGGTGCTGATTTTGATGTCGTGGGCTTGCAGTT
>JBHAZZ010000097.1:0-28581 GCA_041781275.1 Moraxella sp. | reverse complement strand
TCTTCAGCCTTTGGCGTTTGGGCTGTGGTTTGGCTTTTTGTTGGCTCGGGCTTGACAGTTTCGGCAGGTTTATCGCCACCGCAAGCACTCAAAGCACCCGCCATCAGCAACATGGCAAAAAAAGACACGATAGATTTGGATTGGGTTTTCATAAGACACCTATTTTGGTTATTGTTATCAGTGAAATTGTAACAAGTTTTTGCCCTGCTGCAAAGCACATTTGGCAAAACTTTGCCATTTATAAAGACAGCAAATTACGCTATAATGACCTATTTTCTTTGATGATGAGCCAGATATGACCATTGATTACAAAAACACCTTAAATCTTGCTGACACCCCTTTTCCCATGCGTGCCGACCTTGCCAAACGAGAACCTGCGTGGCTAGAAGAATGGCAAGCCGACAACCTATACCAAAAAGTTCGCCAAGCCAAACAAGGCTTACCCAAATACGTCTTACACGACGGCCCCCCTTATGCCAACGGACAAATCCACCTAGGACACGCCGTCAATAAAGTGCTCAAAGACATCATCACCAAATCCAAAAACCTATCAGGTTTTGACGCTGTTTATGTCCCCGGTTGGGACTGCCACGGTCTGCCCATTGAACAAAAAGTAGAACAAAAAGTCGGTAAAGTCGGTCAAAAAGTGGACGCTACCGAGTTTCGCCGTCTGTGCCGTGAATACGCCAAAAGCCAAATTGAATTACAAATGAAAGACTTTAAACGCCTTGGCGTGCTTGGCGATTGGGACAATCCTTATTTGACCATGAATTTTGCTCAAGAAGCCAACATCGTACGAGCTTTGGGCAAAATCTACGAAAACGGACACATCGTGCGTGGCATGAAACCAGTAAACTGGTGCTTGGACTGTGGCTCTGCCCTTGCCGAAGCCGAAGTAGAATACAAAGACAAAAAATCCGATGCAATTTTTGTTGGGTTTGAGCTGACCGACATCAAAGGCGTAACACTTGACGAAAAAGCCTTTGCCGTCATTTGGACCACCACGCCTTGGACGCTGCCCGCCAACCAAGCCATCAGCCTTAACCCTGACGAAGATTACAGCTTTATCAAAACCGAAAAAGGCGTACTCTTGCTTGGTACAGCCTTGGTAGAAAGCGTCTTAAATACCTTAAAACTGGAAAATCTAGGCACGCTAACCACCGTCAAAGGCAGCACCCTAGAGCACAGCCTTGCCCAGCACCCTTTGATAAGCGACCGCCAAGTACCACTGATTTTAGGCTCACACGTTACCACCGACAGCGGTACGGGACTGGTACATACCGCTCCCGCTCATGGTGTGGACGACTACAATGTCGGCAGCAAATACGGACTACCTGTAGAAAACCCCGTCAGCGATACGGGCGTTTATACCGAACTGGCTCGAGTATTCGTTGGTGAGCACATTTATAAAGCTCAGCCCAAAATCATTGACGCACTCCAACAATCGGGCAACTTGTTACACCACGAAACCATCACGCACAGCTACCCACATTGCTGGCGACACAAAACGCCGATCATTTTTCGTGCCACCGCTCAGTGGTTCATTAGCATGGAAAAACAAGGCTTGCGCCAAAAAGCCCTAGACGACATCAAAAAAGTGCAATGGACACCCGCTTGGGGGCAAAACCGCATTGAAGCGATGGTAGAAGGTCGCCCCGATTGGTGTATCAGTCGCCAACGCACTTGGGGCGTGCCCATTCCCTTTTTTATCCACAAAGAAACAGACGAGCTACACCCCCGCACCAGTGAACTTTTGCAAAAGGCAGCGCAACTGATTGAACAAGGCGGTATTGAAGCGTGGTTTGATGCCGACTGCCGTGATTTTTTGGGCGATGACGCAGACAATTACAACAAAGTCAGCGATACCCTAGATGTGTGGTTTGATTCTGGCACGACCCATTTTGCCGTACTTGATCAAGACAGCACCTTATGCAATCCTGCCGATATGTATTTAGAAGGCTCTGACCAACATCGTGGCTGGTTCCAAACATCGCTTTTGACTTCTGAAGCCATCTACGGACGAGCGCCCTTTAAGCAAGTTTTGACGCACGGTTTTGTGGTGGACGAAAACGGTCATAAAATGAGCAAGTCGTTGGGCAACATCATTGAACCACAAACAGAAATTGACAAAACAGGGGCGGATATGCTTCGCCTATGGATTGCGTCCAGCGACTACCGCTATGAAATGAGCGCAGGGGCGAAGGTCTTTGCAGGGGCGGTGGACACTTATCGGCGTATTCGTAACACGGTGCGTTTTTTGCTTGCCAATACCAGTGATTTTAACCCAAAAACTGACAGCGTCGCCACTGACGACTTGATAAGCTTGGATAAATTTATCCTACTGCAAGCCAACAACACCCAACGAGCCATCATCAGCGCCTATCACGACATGGATTTTCACCAAGTGGTACAAGCCATTTCGGTGTTTTGTTCACAGGCATTGGGCGGTTTTTATTTGGACATCATCAAAGACCGCACCTATACCACCAAAGCCGATGGCAAGCCCAGACGCTCTGCACAAACCGCTTTGTATCACATCGCCCAAGCGCTTGTACGTTGGATCGCACCGATTTTGCCGTTTACCGCCCAAGAAGCGTGGCAATTTATCCGTGATAATGACGACGAACAAAAATACATCTTTACTCAGCTTTGGTATGACTTGCCCGCACCCACCGCCAGCGACGTTACCCCTTATGATTGGGCAAATATTTTGGCGGTCAAAGATTTGGTCAATAAAGCCATTGAAGACGCTCGTGGCGAAAAAATCGTCAGCTCCAACCTAACCGCCAAAGCCACCATCACCAGTGATGTGGACACTTATAAGGCACTTACCAAATTGGGTGATGAAGCCAGATTTGTGTTTATTACCAGTGATGTGGCACTCAAAGAAGGTGAGCTGTCTGTCGCCATCAGCCCCGCCCAAGGCAACAAATGCGTACGCTGCTGGCACATTCGCCCCGACGTTGGCACACACCAAAGCCACCCACAGCTTTGTGGTCGCTGTATAGAAAACATAGACGGACAAGGCGAGATGCGTCATTATGCCTAATCCAAACTCCAACACAAAAACCGTCTTGGGCTATTATGCCCTTGCGGTGGCGGTACTGGCGCTTGACCAAATCACCAAATACTACTTTAATACCGCTTTTAAGCTTGGCGACAGCGTTGGCGTCATCAGTCCCGTACTTAATTGGACACTGGCGTATAACTATGGGGCAGCGTTTAGCTTTTTGGCAAATGCAGGCGGCTGGCAAAAATGGTTTTTTGCTGTTTTGGGATTGGCGGTCGCCACCTTTATCATCGTCTATCTAAAACAATTACCCAAACAAGCCAAAGTACTGTCCTTTGGGCTGGCTTTGGTGCTTGGTGGCGCTATTGGCAACGTTATTGACCGCTTTGTACATGGCTATGTCATTGATTTTATTCATGTACATTATGCTGATGTGTGGCATTATCCCATCTTTAACATCGCTGATATTGGCATTTGTGTGGGCATGGCGTTGGTGGTGATAGATATGTTGTTTTTTGAAAAAAAGCGACAAAGCACAAACCCTGCCCAATAACCCACCCAATAAAAAGGGGCGAAATGCCCTTTTTTATCACACCTAACAACATTAATCCGACAATGCCACTTTTGCGCCAAGCCCAACAAATACCGCCCCAGAGCCCAAATCCATGATGCGTTTGGCTTTTTTACTGGTTAAAAATTGGCTAAGCACTGACCCTGCAAGTAGTGCCAGCACCACAAGCCACACCGCCGAAATCAGCGCATACAGCGTCCCAAGCAGCAAATAAGGCGTAGCACTTCCCATCATCGCAGGACTGATAAACTGCGGAAAAAACGCCAAAAAGAACAACGCCACTTTGGGATTTAGCACATTGGTAATCAGCCCTGAGCGATACGCCTGTATGGACGACATGGGCTTTACTGATGTTTTTTGGCTGAGCGTTAATTGACTGGGATTTTTGATGGCGTGATAAATACTCATCACCCCCAAATACACCAAATACGCCGCACCTAAGTATTTGATAACATTAAATAATAACACCGATTTGGCAATGACCGCCGCAAGCCCCAAAGACGCAAACAAGGTATGCACCAGCACCCCCGTTGCCACACCAAGCGCCACCATCGCCCCAATCTTTTTGCCATAACCGATTGCCCGATTTAACACAAACACCGTATCAATACCAGGGGTCATGGCAAAAATGATGACCGATGACACAAATAAGCCAAATTCTTTTACGCCAAACTGCAAAAGCCACGTTTCCATCATCTTTTCCTTTTTCCCCTTAAAAATTAACCCATTTTATCGCATTTTGGGGGCAAGACAAATGATTTTAGGGCATTTATTTAGGACATTGCAGACTGATACTGACGATTAAATTTCTTGCGATGGGTACGCCATTATGTTTATAGGGGGTGTATTTGGCTTTTTTAAATTGGCTGGCGATGTCTTTGGCGAGCGCTTTATTGGCAAGATCCAAACCATACACGTCGGTAACTTCGCCTTGCTTGTTTAATTTTAGTACCGCCGTTGTGTAAATCTTTTCTCCGCCTTGACAGCCTTTGGCAGACAGTTTACTAAAATCAGGAGCCTTGATGATGGCGGGTGTCGTAATGGTATCTTCTTTGATGGTGATTGGGGCGGTTTGATTTTTGGTGGCACAGGCGGTCAAAATAAATAAACTGGGTAAAATTATTATATAAGTAGCTTTCATACACTTGTCTCCGTTTAAGCCCGTCATCATAACTTAGTTGTGCTTAACGTTTATCACACTTTGTATTTGTTTTGTATATGACAAGTAAATCATTGACGCATTCGTTTTTTTATTGAATGGACATTGCGACCATGTCTGTCATTTTATTAAAGATAATGATGGCACTGTTAAAATATGTTAAACTATGCGTTTTTAAAACACTACAGCGAAAAATGAACATACTCCCCAGCGAAGAAATACGCATTACCGACGGCAGCGCTGTCAGCCTACATTTTGAAGTTAGCCTACCCAACGGCACCGTGATTGACAGCACCTTTGAAAGAGACGCTCCCGTTAGCCTAACCATCGGCGATGAAAGCTTGTTGGCAGGCTTTGAAAAAGTGCTGATGAATCTAAAAGCAGGCGACACCCGCACCGCTCACCTATCGCCCAATGAAGCTTTTGGGCAGTGGAATGCCGACAATGTACAAACCTTTGCCCGTGCACAATTTGCACTGTCCGAGCCCAACCCTGTGGTCGGCATGATGATGGAATTTGCCGATAAAGGCAAAAACGCTTTGGTGGGGGTGATAAGCGAAGTCAATGACGACAATGTCAAAGTGGATTTTAATCACCCATTGGCAGGTCAAGACGTGCTATTTAAGGTGCAAATTTTTAAAGTTACACCCAAAGGGGAAAGCGCCCTACACATTAAGTGACATACTCCCCTTACTTTAGTAAGGGGCTTCAAGCCATTGCTGGCTTGAGTTTCCTAATTCATCGTGTCCTGCCTTGCTAGATTGGCTAGCTTGGTCTTACAGTCACTCCAAAGGCTAACTCCGCAAGCCCTGCGGTTAAAATGTTTTTAGCAGCGTTGATGTCTCTGTCATGGATAGCATGGCAGTTAGGACATTTCCACGCTCTGACAGATAGGTCAATATGAGTGTTTTTGTGTCCGCAAGATGAGCACAGTTTTGTTGATGGGTAAAATCTATCAATTTTAACTAATTGACGATTAGCCCATTTCGCCTTGTACTCTAACTGACGGACAAGCTCACCCCAACTGCAATCTGCAATGTGTTTGGCAAGCTTTTTATTTTTAACCATATTTTTGATTTGCAAGCTCTCAACGCATATAATTTGGTTTTCATTAATGATTTTGCGTGACAGTTTATGCAGATTATCCATGCGAGTATCTGCAATTTTACGGTGGATTTTAGCCACCTTTAAACGTGCTTTAACACGGTTTTTTGACCCCTTTGGCTTTTTACTTAAAACACGCTGTGCTTTTTTAAGCTTAAGTTGGTATTTATTAAAAGTGCGAATGTTATTGAATTTTTCGCCTTTATCCGAGACAATCAAGTGTGTTATCCCACCATCAAGCCCTATGCTGTTTGGTGAAATAGGCAAAGGCGTTGGCTCAAATTCACACAGGCAAGACACAAAATATCGCCCTGCACAGTCCATACTGACAGTAATCGTGCTGGGCTTGCTTGGTAGGTCTCTATGAAATTTAATATTTAGCGGTTCTTTGCATTTAGCAAGATATAGTTTGCCATTATCATATTTAAAACCTGATTTAGTAAACTCTGCCGACTGTTTGTCGTGTTTTTTCTTGAACATGGGGTATTTAGCCCGTTTTTCAAAGAAGTTTTTAAAGGCAGCTTGTTGATGGCGTAAACTTTGCTGTAATGGTACGCTTGATACATCGTTTAAAAAAGTAAATTCTTTTTTGATGGCGGTCAATTTAGCGCTGGCGTGGACGTAAGTCGTATTTTGTTTTTGCGCTAAAAACTGTTTTTGTCGCCAATCTAAGATATAATTATAAACAAACCGCACACAGCCGAACGTTTGAGCAAGCAGTTTTACTTGCTCATCGGTTGGGTAAAAGCGGAATTTATAAGCACGATGGTTCATGGCTTGCATTTTATCTTAAATTTATGTAAGTATGCAAGATACTTAACCACCTTATATCCACTGCCCAAAGTCGGTGGTTTCACGGTGGTAAAGGATAAACCGCCCTTAAAGCCAACAAAAAACGGGCTGATAATCACAAACAACATCTAAAACAACTTAACAAAATCTATCATAAATATGCTTGTTTTCAATCAAAAAATATGTTAAAAGTTATATTAAGATTTGAGCCAAGCATGAAATACTGGTTGATAGATGGAGAGTTAAAGATGAAATCTTATTTTTATTTGCCCATTTTGTCTCTTGCTTTATTGTGTACAAATGCTCACTCGTCCGAAGTCAAACCCATCCCCAAAGCCTTTCATGGCAAATGGGTCAGCATTATCGGTAGCCAATCCACCCCCGCCAAAGTTAAGCGTGCCTGTACCGTAGGTGATGGACCTGATTTTCATGAAATCACCATCAAACCCAAATCCATCTTTAAATACAGTACGTCCGAAGAAAGTTCAGGATCAAGCACATCACGCATCTTAAGCTACAGCAAATATTCAAGCACACACATCAAAGGCAAACAGCGTAGCAAACTTGTTGCCGATGGCGCAGAAGAAATAGAAGTCATGAATTTTGAATACATGATTAAATCAGGCAAGCTGCATTTTGTTTCCCCATATGATACTATTGTATTTAGCAAATGCAAATAACCAAAACGCACACCCTAAATTTATCACAAATATCTCATAAATATTCTTAGGAGTTTTATGAAAAAGTCTGTTCTTGTTGGTTTGGTCATTGCTGCTTTATCCAGTGCTTGTAGCGCCGATGTGGTAACGCCCACAAAACCCACCACCCAAACCAATCAACTGCCTGCTTATGACAATCCCTATCAAGATGTTTTTAATGCGGTCTCGCCCATCATGAATGTGGACAGTAAACATATAAAAACTGAAAATTTAACATGGGTAAGACATTTAGATTTTGGCGACCCAAAAGAAATCACCGTATCGGGGTTCGCTTTAGAAAATCCAGCCGCCAATATCAATATCACACCACGCTTAGAAAACGCACTCTTGGCACTTGGTTGGCAAAAAGATCAAGATTTGTCGGCTGATGGTGTTGATGGCTCTCAAGCAGGTTATACCAAAGGCAAACACCTTTGTTTTATTTGGGCAAACTATAATGAAAAAGCGTCGGGTATGTCGCTTGATGAATGGTTAGAATATGGTAACGAAGTTGATGACACAAAAATCAAATACAGCATTAAAGTTGCTTGCGCCACTAATCTTTAAAATAAATTAAGTTTATATGGACTAAGATGATTTTGGTTATCTTAGTCCCATTTATTTTTTATAATTCATCAAGCCATGCCATTTGTATGGCTTCCAAAATCCGCTCATTGGATTTATTGGGATCACCCACAAAATCATCAAGCTCACACACATAACGGTGTAAATCCGTAAAGCGAATGTACTGCACGTCGGTGTCTGGGTGTTTTTCGGCAAGGGCGATGGCAATATCTAAAGTATCTGACCAATCAAGAGACATAAATTATCCTTAATTACAATTTCAATTATCTTAACAAAAATATCACTTAAGGTAAATGCTTATTTTTGAATTTTTAAATGTTCAATGAGTTGATTTTTCTTTATAATAAAGCATTTTTAATACACCCACAAAGCCAAGTCCTTGAGCAAATCAAACATTAGGATCATTCATGTATTTTTTATTATCCCCTGCCAAAAACCTAGATGACAGCCCAAGCACCCCATTAGCCCTTGATGAATATCTTAGCACCCCTGCATTAATACAGCGCTCTTTGCCACTCATCAAGACACTTAAAAATTATGACGTCATTGACACCCAAGAATTAATGCACGTCTCTGCCAAAATTGCCGAGCTGACCGTACGCCGTCATCAATCTTGGGTTTATCCTTTTGATGAGCGTGCCAAACCTGCGGTGTATTTATTTAATGGCGATGTTTATACAGGACTGCAAGCCAAAAACTTTAATAAAGATGAAATGCTTTATTTAAATCAGCATTTGGGCATTTTGTCGGGGCTTTACGGCATTTTAAAACCTTTGGATAATATTTTGCCTTATCGTTTGGAAATGGGCACAAAACTTAAAACCGATCACGCTGACGATTTGTACACTTATTGGGGCAATGACATTACCCAAGTCATTAACGAACGCATCAAACAAAGCGGCTCAGACGTGCTGATTAATTTGGCTTCTGATGAATATTATCGCTCGGTCAATCCCAAAAATATCCAAGCCACCATCATCACCCCCAAATTTTTGGATTATAAAAATGGCGATTATAAAATCATCAGTTTTTATGCCAAAAAAGCTCGGGGCATGATGATGAATTTTGCCACCAAAAATCAACTGACCAACCCCAAAGACTTACAAGCGTTTTGTGATGATGGTTATTATTTTGACAGCACAAACAGCAGCCAAACGGTGTGGCTGTTCAAACGCAATCGGCTTTAGAAGGTCAAAAAATCCCCATAAGTGGCAAAATTTTCACCCCGATTTTGTGGTAAAATAGCTTGTCATTTTTTAGTATCAGGACACCATTGTGGACGAAAATAAAGAAAAAGCACTCAAAGCCGCCCTTGCCCAAATTGAAAAAAATTTCGGTAAAAACGCCATCATGCACCTAGGTGACGAAACGGTTGCCGTTGATGTGGACGTCATTCCCACAGGCTCACTGGGGCTTGATATTGCCCTTGGTATTGGGGGCTTGCCCAAAGGTCGTATCGTGGAGATTTTTGGGCCTGAAAGCTCAGGTAAAACCACCCTAACCCTACAAGCCATCGCCGAATGCCAAAAACAAGGCGGTACTTGTGCTTTTATTGACGCTGAACACGCCCTAGACCCCATCTATGCCCGCAAATTGGGCGTGGACGTGGATAAACTCATGGTCAGCCAGCCCGACAACGGTGAGCAAGCCCTTGAAATCACGGACATGCTTGTACGCTCTGGTGCGGTGGACATGATTGTCATTGACTCGGTTGCTGCCTTAACCCCCAAAGCCGAAATTGAAGGCGAAATGGGCGACAGCCACATGGGTTTGCAAGCTCGTCTGATGAGCCAAGCCCTACGCAAAATCACCGGCAGCGCCAAACGCTCCAACTGTCTTGTGGTGTTCATTAACCAAATCCGCATGAAAATCGGCGTGATGTTTGGCAGCCCCGAAACCACCACAGGCGGTAATGCGCTGAAGTTTTATGCGTCGGTGCGTTTGGACATTCGCCGTATCGGTAGCGTCAAAGATGGCGAAGAAATCTTGGGATCAGAAACCCGTGTCAAAGTCATCAAAAACAAAATGGCACCCCCATTTAAACAAACCGAATTTCAAATCATGTACGGCGAAGGCATTAACCGTTTGGGCGAAATCATTGACTTAGGCGTGGACATTGGCGTGATTGGCAAATCAGGGGCATGGTACAGTTACGGCAGTGGCAAAATCGGTCAAGGCAAAGCCAACACCGTCAAATACCTGACCGAACACCCCGAGATTGTCCAAGAAGTAGAAGCCAAAATTTACGAAAGCAAGCTTTCTAAAGCCGCTTCTGCCACACCTACCAGCACAGACACACCCCCCGCCAAGCCTGCCAAAAAAGGCAAAAAAGCAGAAGTGGAGTACGATGATGTGCCTGAGTTTGTAGAAGGCATGGAAGACGAATAATCCGCCATGTCAAAAATTCAGACATTGGACGAAATTTTGGCACAAATGGGTCAGCCTGTTTGTGCCAAAACGTCTGCACCCAAAGCCACCACCCCCCCAAACACCACCCCTTTAGACAGCCCAGTAGCGCCAAGCCAAGAATTTAAACAGCCTTCACCCAAAAACCCCAAAAGTCGCCCAGACCGCCGTAGCAAAGACACCAAACGCAAACACAGCAAGCAAAAACAGCACGCCGTCATTGATACAGCGCCCACACTCAAAGAAGACATTCCCATGGACAGCGCCATGTCTGCTGTATTACAAGATGTGGCGATTGAACCTTTGGTCATTCCCGACAAACAAGAAAACCGTTTGCGCTGGCTTGCCTTTTACTATCTATCAAGACGAGAGCTGTCGCAAAAAGAACTGCGCCAAAAACTCCTAGACAAAGATCAAGACAGCGAAAAAGTAGAAGCGTTATTGATAGAATTTGCCGAAAAAGGCTATCAAAGTGATGAACGCTGCGCTTATATGCTGATTCGTGAAGCCATTCGCAAAGGGCGTGGCAAACGTCATATCTTGGACAGCTTTCGTGAGCATGGCATTAGCTTGCCTGACAGTTTGGACGAACTCATTGCCAAAGCCGACATTGATAGCCTAAAAGACGGCACTGTATTAGATGATGATGTTGAAGACGCAGAAATTGACTGGTTAAAACTTGCCGTAGAAGCCCGCAGCAAAAAGTACGGCGACACACCCCCCAAAGACCCCAAAGACAAAGCCCGTCAATTGCGCTTTTTGCAATATCGGGGCTTTGAGATGGACGTATGTTTTGATGCACTTAAATTTAGCCTAAAAGATTTGGACGAACGTTAAGCCAGTTTTCAGAACTGACAAAAGTCGCCATTTAGCCCTTGACCCTTTTTCTTAATTTAACCACCACCACAATCAACACCACCAGTCCAATCAGCGCCACAAGTGCTGCCAAAAGCGGAGCAAAGATAGACAGCACCGACAGCCCAATCGCCGCCCCTGTTTCTGCCATGCCAATCACAGGATTTGCCACGCCTGCCGTGGTTGCTGTAGAGACCGCTCTTGTGGCAGTGGACATACCTTTGATGGCTGTTGCCGTGCCACCGCCTGCCACAATCGCCAAAGCCCACGTCAAAGCAGGACTCATGTCGGTCAAATTTGCCGCCATCGCCAGTGTGCCTGCCACGCCTGCCAGTGGTAACGCTATGCTGTCTAGCAAATTATCCACCACAGGCACCAAATAGCTGACCGACTCTGCCATGCTTGCCACCGCCAAAATCACCAGCGCAGGCGTACTGCCTAGCCACGCCCAACTGTCGCTTAATGGCAATATGCCAAAAAAGGACGTCAAAGACACCGCAAACAACGGCAAAAATACCCGAAAGCCCGAACTGGCAGCCAAGCCAATGCCCAAGCAAATACTCAAAATCATTTCAGTGGTCATATTTTTCCTAAAAAACCCACGAATAACAACATTATCCGTGGGTTTTTGTGTTTTGACAAGTGTTTTTATGTGGCGTTAGCTGTCTTTGGTTGAACGCTCGATGTTAGTAATGACCAAGCAGTTTCCACCAAACCAAGCCTACACCAATCCACACCACCAAATTGACCACACTCATCACAAAGCCAACTTTCCACCATTCGGTCAAGGTGCTATACCCCGAACCAAAGATGACAGGCGCCGTTCCTGTGGCATAGTGCGTCAAAGTCATCATCAAGCTACTTGCCGCCGCCATAATCAAAGCAAACAGCATGGGCGGCGCACCAAGGCTAATGCCTACAGTATAAAAGGCTGCCAACATGGCGGTGATGTGAGCGGTGGTACTGGCAAAGAAATAATGGGTGTACATATAAATCAAGGTCAAAATCACCATCGCACCCACCCAGCTTACGCCAGCGCCTGAGATTGCCCCTTCAATGGAACTAGAAAACCATTTGATCAGCCCAAGTTTATTTAGGTAAGTCGCCATCATGATGAGCGCCCCAAACCAAACAATGGTATCCCACGCTGATTTTTCTTTTAGGACATCTTCCCAAGTGAGTACGCCCGTCAATAATATGGCGGTCAAACCCAAAAACGCTACAGCCGTTGGATCAAATTTGGGAATGCTTGGCACTATCATCGATGGGATATTTGCCCAAAGCAGCAGCATGACCCCAAACACCACCAACATGATTTTTTCATCACGGGTCAGCTTACCCATTTTGTCCAAATGTTCTTGAGCAAACGTTTTGGCGTTGGGCGTTTCTTTCAGTTCAGGTTTGGTCAGCCAAAAAATCACCAACGGCATGAGCAAAATACACGCCATACCTGGTAAAAACATTGCCACCGCCCACGTTGTCCAAGAAATAGAAATTTCTGCGCCTGTGGCTTTGGCAATCAAATCCACCACCATCGGATTGGGAGCGGTCGCCGTGATGAACATCGCTGACGTGATGGGATTTGAATGATAATTGACCAAAGACAAATATTTGGCAATGCGATTTTGCGTGCCGTCTTCGGCTTTTGAGTCAAAACTGTCGGCAATGGAACGCATGATGGGGTGAATGATACCACCACCACGAGCGGTATTTGATGGCGTAATGGGCGCAATCAACAGCTCCGCCAGCGCCAACGAATAACCGATACCGATGGTTTTTTTGCCAAAAATGGAAATGAATTTGTAGGCAATTCTTGCCCCAAGTCCTGTCTTGATAAGCCCCCTTGAGATCATGATGGCAATACCAATCAGCCAAATGAGCGAATTAGAAAAACTGGACAAAGCGTCATTCATGGCGTCCTTAGGTGTGTCTGCCGTAACCCCCGTCAAGGCAACCAACGTTACCGAAATGATGGCAATCGCCCCAATCGGTAACACCTTACCAATAATGGCAACAATCGTTCCTACAAATAACGCAAGCAGTTGCCAAGCGTTTGGTTCTACGCCTTGCGGCACAGGTATCACAAACCAAATCAATAACGTAACAGCAACCGCAATCAGTGCGGGTATGGGTTTAAATGGCATAAGGTACTCCCCAGCTTTTTTAATGACAAAAGCCCAAAAACCTAACAAAAATAACCGTCCGTGGCGGATAATTTTTGCGAAGCTTTTGGGCTTAAATTACACCAATTATAACAAATCAGATAATAATTTGTAACAATTTATTTGGGAAAATGGCACACATTGGTCGGATAAAACCATACGTCCATCGCATTTATGGCAAAGCGTGATTGATTGCCATCTTTGACGGACGTTTGTCTGACCTTTTAGGTCTATCGCCATTTGACAGGGCTGCTTGATGGCTTGTCTTCTTTGCAGCCACAACCACCGCCACAGCCCATCACAAGGGGCGGTCTTAGCCATTTGGCAAGTGTTTTATACCCCCTTTGATGACAAAATTGCGACAACGCCAAAAAAGTGCGGGCGTAACGAGTGGGAAATACTTTCTTGAAAACAACGTACACACTCCAAAGCACAATCACCGCAACAATCAAACTTTCAAACATGGATATTTCCTTAAGTGGTCAGTTTTGTCGTGATATGATAGGTCAAAAACGCCATCACATACGCCAAGGCAAACAAATAAAAGGTCATGATGCCCGTCAATTTCCAAGAACCTGTTTCACGCTTGACCGTTGCCAGTGTGGACAAACAGTGCGGTGCATAAATAAACCACACCAAAAGCGACAGCCCCGTTGCCAAGCTCCACGCAAATTCCCCTTGGGTGATGACCCCTGACAAGCTTTCAATCATCATGTCTTCATTATCCATCGCAGACATGGCATACACCGTCCCTAGCGCCGCCACAACCACTTCTCGGGCTGCCATCGCAGGAATCAAAGCAATAACAATTTGCCAGTTAAAGCCAATCGGCTCAAAAATCGGCTGTAGCCATTTGCCAAGCATACCTGCAAAACTGTATTCAATGGCGGGCAGCGTGGCGTTGTCTGGCGCTTGCGGAAAAGTACACAACACCCAAAGCAGCACGGTCAAAGCAAAAATGATCGTCCCTACCTTTTTTAAAAAAATCTTGCCCCGTTCTAGCACCCCAATCATCACGCTTTTGATGTGAGGTAAACGATAGCTTGGCAGCTCCATCATCAATAAATGCTCCGATTTATCACGACGCATAAGCTTCATGACAAACGCCACCCCCAAAGCACTGACAATGCCACCCATATACAAAGCAAACAGCACCAAGCCTTGCAAATTAAAAATACCAATGCTTTGACTTGGAATAAACGCCCCAACCAGCAGCGTATAAACAGGTAAACGAGCCGAACAGGTCATGAGCGGGGCAACCATGATGGTCGTCAAACGATCTCTAGGGTCGCTGATGGTACGAGCCGCCATCACCCCCGGAACGGCGCAAGCAAAACTTGACAACAAAGGAATGAACGAACGCCCACTTAGTCCTGCCTTAAACATCAGTTTATCCAACAAAAACGCCGCCCGTGGCAAATAGCCTGATTCTTCCAGCACCAAAATAAAAAAGAACAAAATCAAAATCTGTGGCAAAAATACCACCACCCCGCCTGCCCCTGCGATGATCCCATCAACCACCAAACTGCTCAATAAGCCATCGCCCAAAATGCCGCCTACTTTTTCGCCAAGCCACGCAAAAATGTCTTCAATGCCACCAATCAACGGTTCAGCCCACGCAAACACCGCCTGAAAGACAATAAACATCATCAAAGCAAGGCTAACCAGTCCAAGCACAGGGTGCAAAAATATGCTGTCCAAAAAATCGGTACGCTTGTCTTCTGAATTGACAAAAGTTACCGTGTCCGCCAAAATGTCATCGATCTGCTGACCATAATGCTTATTGCTCAAGTCCAAAGCCGTCAGTTCATGGCTTGGTTTTTGGTATTGGGCGTGTTCTAAGGCGGTGATTAGGTTTTCTATGCCGGCACGACGTGTGGCGATGGTCTCCACCACAGGAATGCCCAAACTTTTTGACAGACGCTCCACATTGATGTGAATGCCACGGCGACGAGCTTCGTCCATCATATTAAGCACCAACAGCATGGGGCGATCCAGTGCGATGACTTCTAGCACCAATTTTAGGTTTAGTTTTAGGTTGGTGGCGTCAGCGATGAGCAAAAACGCATCTTGATGGGCTTCATCGCTGACTTCTTGCATACAGACGCTGCGGGTTACTTCTTCATCAGGGCTGCCAGATTTTAGGCTATACGTCCCCGGTAAATCCAAAATCCGCACTTTTTGACCATTTGGCAAACTAAAAAAGCCTTCTTTGCGTTCAACCGTAACCCCTGCATAGTTACCGACTTTTTGTTTGGTGCCTGTCAGCTGATTAAATAAAGACGTTTTGCCACAGTTGGGACTGCCCACCAATGCCACATTTAACACAGTCATGATGCCGCCCCTTTTGTGATTTCTACTTGGATATGGTCAGCTTCATTTTTACGCAACGCAAAACGAGTAAAGCCAATTTGCACCAAAATCGGCTCACCGCCAAACAACCCCTTTGCCACCACCTTGACGGGCGTACCTGCCAAAAACCCCAAGGTTTCTAGGCGACTGGCGACAATATCGTGTTTATCTTGACTGCTGCGGACAATGCCTGTGATGATGGCACTTTGATGAATTTTTAGATTGGATAAATACATATCAATGCCTTTAAAATCAATAAAATACACAATGCTATTTTATCTGGATTGATTGTAGTATCATGGCAAAATCATGGCTAATTTTAAATCAATCCATGAATCATTGTAGCAAAAAACAAAGGTATAAATGAAAATCATTATTGTTGTATTTTATAACTTTTATTGTAAATAAGCAAATTTTACCTACAAAATAAAGTCATTTAAGCTTATCTTAAAATTAAGATACCCAAATAACAAAACCCCTTATTCATCAAAATAAGGGGCTTTATTCAGTGGTGGCTTTTAGAACGCTTTTTTAAATTGCGCCAAGATTTCATTGATTTCATCGTTGGCTTGTTGTTCGGTTTGTAGATTGCCTTGGGGGGTCAGACCATCTACCACTTGGGGCAACAGCTCGGCAATGCCTTGGCACACTTGGTCTTGGTTTGCTCCTGTGGACTGGCAGGCGCTATTGATGGCGTCTTGACCAAACAGTCCCAAAACGTCTTTGGCGTCCAGTCCATCGTTGTCTTTATCAATGCCGACCCATGACTGCGCTTGATTGTTTAGTCCACTGCCTGTTACTTTGGCAAGCGTGGCTGACAAACCGCCATTACTTTGGATAAACCCAAGCACGATGGGCAGTAAGGCAAGTAGTAGCGTACTTTTGTTAAAGCCGCCGCTTTGGGATTGCTGTTGGCTTTGAGAGCCTAGCACACTGCCCAAAATGCTGCCCAAATCACCTGCTGACGTGGTTTTTTGCTGACCGCCAAGCAGTCCACCAAGCACATCGCCCAAACCGCCCGAACTTGATTGTCCGCCCATCTGTTTGGCAACTTGACCTGCCACCACATTACCAAGCATACCGCCCAGTCCTGAATTATTACCGCCTGTCAAACCGCCAAGCAATCCACCTAAGCCACCTTGTTGGGCTTGCTGCTGTGGCTGACCGCTGGTGATGGCATTTTGTACCACTTGGGTTACGATACTTTGCAAAAGACTCATGGAGTTTTCCTTAAAATAAAAACCAAAACAAATCAATAAATTTATTTATTGTAACAAATCAATCTTACACACTTAATTTTTTATGTAATTTTTTGGAACATCAGCACAAAATTTTTTAGTAATTTGGTAACTGTGCTGCGCTTTTGGCTTTTACTTGCCTATTTTCTTTGCTAAACTATCAATTTTTACATAAGAAATCAATATGGCAGGTAGTTTACTTCTTTTATTAGACGACATCGCAACGGTGCTTGATGATGTCTCTGTACTCACCAAGGTCGCCGCCAAAAAAACCGCAGGGGTGCTTGGCGATGATTTGGCACTCAACGCCCAACAAGTAACAGGAGTCAGCGCCGACCGTGAGCTTGCCGTTGTGTGGGCGGTCGCCAAAGGATCTTTTGTCAATAAAGTCATTCTTGTGCCTGCCGCCCTTGCCATCAGTGCGGTGGCAGGTTGGCTCATCACGCCGCTTTTGATGGTGGGCGGGCTGTTTTTGTGCTATGAAGGCTCTGAAAAAGTGCTGCACAAATTTGCCCCCAAACTTTTGCCCCACGACTTAGACGACGAAGACGCCCACAAAGCCCGCCTAGAAGCCAACGCCGATACATCTGTGGATTTGGTAGCCTTAGAAAAAGACAAAATCAAAGGCGCAATTCGTACCGACTTTATTTTGTCGGCTGAAATTGTCGTCATCTCTTTGGGTACGATGGCAGCCGCTTCCCTACAAATGAAAGCCTTTGCGCTGTCCGCCATTTCCATTTTGATGACGGTGGGCGTTTATGGACTGGTGGCGATGATTGTCAAAATGGACGACGCAGGTCTGCACCTAACCCAAAAAAGCGACAAAACCAGCCAAAAACTTGGCTTTGCCCTACTCGCCTTTGCCCCCAAATTGATGAAATTTTTATCCATCGCAGGCACGCTTGCCATGTTCTTGGTGGGCGGTGGCATTTTGGTGCATGGCGTAAGTATGTTACACCACCAAGCCGAACATTTGTCGGAGCTTTCGGGTATGTTTAGTGGTTTGACCACCAATTTATATAATGGCATTGTGGGATTTATTGCAGGCTGTGTGGTGGTGTTTGCCATCGTTGCCTTTAAAAAATTAACCAAGCGTCATTAAAAACTTGTCTTTTTGACCAAAATCGCCTATAATCCAAAGCTTGTCCCAATTTGAGCTGATGCCCGATGTCCAAGACCGTCGTGTGCTACCTACAATAACACAGCCAAATTGATGTCCTAAATGTCTTGTTTTATGGAGTTTATTATGCCTTTAGTAAAGGTTAAAGAAAACGAACCTGTGGATATTGCTATCCGCCGCTTTAAACGTGCTTGCGAAAAAGCAGGCGTATTGGCTGACGTACGCAAAAAAGAATTTTACGAAAAACCCACCCAAGAACGTAAACGCAAAAAAGCCGCTGCGGTTAAACGTTACAAGAAAAAAGTATGGCGTGAGCAAGTGCGTACCGTTCGCAAATACTAATTTTTGATTATGATGGTGTGTCAATCTTTAAAATACCAAGACTGATACAGCCCAAACAAAAACCCCTAAATTGTTATGATTTGGGGGTTTTATTATATTAAAGTAAAGTTTGAGTGTTGTAAAGCTTAGGTATGCTTATCTTATTAGCCGCCGCCCACCGCTTGCACCACTTCAATCACCATGTTATCGGCAATCGCCGTCTGCCCCAAGCAAGTCTTTGGCACAAGCACCCCATCAATTTCTACCGCAAAACGCCCCTGCGTCAAACCCTGACTTTCCAACAGCTCCAGCACCGTTTGGCAAGACGTGGTTTGCGCCACACCATTTAACAAAATCTGATACATAAGTTTCCTAATTTTTTACCTTTTCCAATTTGACAAAAGCAAGCATAAGCCAGCCTACAATCAACAGTGTGCCACCAATGGGGGTGATTGCCCCAAGCCATTTTGGCATACCCAGCGCCATGGCATAAAGCGTACCACTAAAAATCATGATACCCGTCTGTAGCACGCCTGCTGTGTGTTTTACTTTGTAGCCTTGCATTTGTAACACCCCAAGCAGCAAAATTCCCAACGCATGAATGAACAAATACAGCGTGGCAGTTTGCCAAATCTCTAGCGCATAAGCGTCTGCCACTTTTTTTAGTCCGTGCGCCCCAAACGCCCCAAGACCCACCGCAACCGCAAGATTTATCGCTCCAATACGCAGCCAATTCATCACAACACACCCTAATCCAACATCATGCCATCGATGGTCATGGCTTCTTTGATTTTATCCATGGCGTTTTTTTCAATTTGGCGCACCCGTTCGGCAGAAATGTTATAGACCGCCGCCAATTCATGTAAGGTAGATTTTTGATCCACCAGCCATCTTTGCGTGATGATGTCCCGAGAGCGATCGTCCAACCCTTGCATGGCTTCTTGTAGGGCGGTGGTGGTGTTTTCTTCCCAATCAGCATCTTCTACCACATCGGCAGGGTCAATGGCATCTTCCAAAAACAGTTGTGGCGCATAGCGTCCATCGTCTTCATCGCTGTCTTGCATTTCAAAAGACGCATCATAACTGGTCAAACGTGCTTCCATTTCTAACACTTGTTTGACCGTAACGTTTAGGTCTTTGGCGATGGCTTTGGCTTCATCTAAAGTCAGTTGATTGTTGGATTTTTTTAGGCTACGCAAATTAAAAAACAGCTTGCGGTGCGCCTTGGTGGTCGCCACTTTGACAATGCGCCAATTTTTGATGACAAATTCATGAATTTCCGCCTTAATCCAATGCACCGCAAACGACACCAAACGCACGCCTTTGGTGGGATCAAAACGCTTGACCGCCTTCATCAGTCCCAAATTGCCTTCTTGAATCAAATCCGCTTGCGACAGCCCATAACCTGAATAACTGCGAGCAATATGAATCACAAAACGCAAATGACTCATCACCAAAAGTCTTGCCGCTTCCACATCGCCATCGTGATAATAACGCTCCGCCAGTACCTTTTCTTCTGCGGGGGTCAAGATGGGTATTTGATGAACGGTATTAATATAAGCCCCCAAATTCACCCCTGGGGCGGTTAGGTGTGTCGGCATGGCAGGCACCAAATCTTTGGTGGCAACGTGGGCGGTGTCGCCATCAATGATGGCAGGTCGCAGTACGCTTTTGGGCTTTGCCAATTTGTCTAGCGCTTCTAGGTCGTCAAGCTCCGTCAGCTCGTCCAAATTGGATAGCCCCACCAATTCTTCTAACTCTTCCATGCCAGACAAATCATCAAATTCATCGTCTTGATGATCGTGGTCATCGGCATAGTCGTCATAGTCATCATAATCGTCGTATTTTTTGTTCATTGCGTCAAACTTATAAAAATTTTCTCTCTATTTTACGGCTTAATTGGGGCAAAGGCTAGGATTTCTTAACTTTTTCACAAGCAGCGCACAAATACACCCCACTTAGATATATCCATCAAAATATGAGTTACATTAAGCAAAATTTGTGTAAGAATTATGGTTTACTGATGATAAAATGAAAAATCGGCATAGTGTCATCGCCACTTAGCCAAGTGTGTACTGACAGGTCATTTTTTTGGCAATAAGCCACCAGATCTTTTTGTGAATTTTTATCACTGGCAAGCAAATACAGACTGTCGCCACTGGCAACTTGGCGCAAGGCGATTTTGGCTTTAAGCAGTGGCATGGGGCACGCCAAACCTTGAGCGTCAAAAAATGCGGTGATGGTTAAATTTTCTGCCAAATCAGGGGTTTGGTTTAATTTTTCATTCAGCAGGGCTAAGATGTCTAAACTTAGAGCGTCTTTGATGGGGGTGATGACTGTCATTGAATTGGTTGCTATTTTGTCAAAAAAGTGCCATTATATCATCATCAGCCAATCTTGATGTGCAAGGAGATGGAGTCATGTTTCGGTTTTTGACAAAAAATGCCTTAGTGCTTGCTTTGTGTGGCAGTGTGTCCGCTTGGGCGACCGTGGGTGGCGATGTTCGCTTAAAGGTGCTTGGCTATGAACCCGTCGATCAAAAGGTTTATGTTCTGCATGATTATGAAGATGGGCTTGGCGGTTATCGTTTGCATTATTTTGATTTAAAAAGCCAAAACCCCAGCAAAATGCACGAAGCCGTGTCTTATTATGCCAAAAGCGTCGATGAAGGACGTGGCGGCACAGGCAACGAAAACGATGATGAAGAATGGGGCAAACTAAACGCACTGCAAAAACGCCTAACTCCCCTAACGCCCACCCTTATCAAAGACATGAACATCGTCGTTGATAGCCTAACGGGTGAAGTCGTGGAGCATGAACATGTTCCTGAATGGACAAGAACCAAATATTACTATCATTATCACGTTACACAGGGCAACTACCAAAGTCAGCCACAAACCGCCATTTCTTACTATCCTGAACTTACCATCACACAAGCCTACCAAATCCCCAAACACGACACACTCCTTGTCGCCGTGGAATATTTGGACGAGCCCATGGAAACTGGCTACACCATTGAAGACCCCATCATCTTAACCCCTAAAAGCGAAAAGACAGCCCCAAACAACGATTAACCGCTATTTTTGACAAACTTGCTGTCTTAAAACACAACACAAAAAGCCACAACGGACTGTGGCTTTTATAACACAACGACAAACAAAACAGCAACTTAAATGACAAAATCAGTGTTTATTTTTCGCCATAGATTTTGACTTGGTGGGCGAACGCACAGTTTTTTTGCCGAGCCGCCACAATCATGGCGTCATGTTCCCCATAAAGCCTTGCCAGTTGGTTGGTTTTGGCTTGACGCTGACCGCCACTGACACCCGTGCCAAGACTGATGGTGGGATAAATACCGCCCCGCCCTGCACTGATACCAATGCCAACACCCGTGCCCAAAGACACGTTTTGTTTTTCGGCAGCCTTGGCAAGTCCACTGATACGGGCGACTTCTTTTTGTAGGGCGTTGCAATCGTAATTTTGGTAATTACTGGGATTGATGTATTGTGGCGCAATGTTTCCTGTGGTGGTACAGCCCATCAAAGTCGCACTTGCCACACCGAGCCATAAAAATTTTTTCATCACATTAACCTTTATTTTGTCCTGCACAATTGGGGCTGTCAGGCGCTGACCCCAATGCCTGCCACTCATCGGGCGTGTACGCATGAATCGCCAAAGCATGAATGCTGCCACCATTTGCGGTCAGCAGCGGATTTGCCAAGGCATACACCATCTGATGACGAGCAAGCAGACGTTTTTGATAAAATTCGCTACTGACAATCACCAATTTAAAATGACTTTCTTTGCCATCAAAATAACCTGCATGATTTTGGCTTTCGTTATCCAGTGTCAGATAAGACGGCGACAAAGCAGACAGGGCATCTTTTAAGGCATTTGCAATCAAGGTCATAAATTACTCAAAAATCAACGTTTGTTGGACGCATTATACAACGGCATGACCGCCGGCAACAAGGTTTGTATTTCTTTGATACGATTGGCGGAGCTTGGGTGCGTACTCAAAAACTGTGGACCACTGCCGCCAGATTGGGCTTGCATTTTTTGCCACAAGGTAATGGCAGCGTTAGGGTTATAGCCGGCTCGTGCCATCAGCTCCAGACCGATTTTGTCCGCTTCGGCTTCTTGGGTACGTGAATGTGGCAAACTTAGCCCCACATCACCCGCCAAACTGGCAAGCTGCGCCTGTCCTGCCGACAACCCCAAAGCACTACTGGCAATACCAATAAAACCACTGGTCGCCACTTGACGGCTCATTTTTTCACGGCTATGTTCACGCAGTGCGTGCGCCATTTCATGCCCCATGATGGCAGCGATTTCAGCATCGGTCAGTTTTAGTTTTTCAATAATACCACTATAAAAAACGATTTTGCCCCCCGGCATGACATACGCATTTATCGTGTCCGCCTTGATGGTGTGTACTTGCCACTGCCAATTGGTGGCGTCTGGACGATATACCGACACATGGGGAATTAGATTATTGGCAATGCGTTTTAGGCGTGCCACTTGAGCGGTGTCCACATCAAGCACCCCTTTTTGACGAGCTTGGGCGATGGTTTGCTGATAAGACTGATTGGCAAGACTCATCACTTCTTCGCTAGACACCAAAAGCAACTGTTTGCGATTGACACCGACCGCACCCGACTCTGTGGTGCTAGAACAGCCAGACATCGGCGCAATCAGTGCCAGCGAAACCAAAGTAGCACACAGTGTTTTTTTGTTACGTGTTAAATTCATCATATGCTTTTCACCTTAAATCAGCCTTAAGACAATCTTCATTATAACGCACCAGTAATCAATAGCAAGCCACAACAACAAATCACCTACAAATCAGACATCTAGGTAATTTTTGTCTTTGATGTTTAATTTGATGTTAAAATAGTCATTTTTTTGAGTACCTACCATGACCAACCAAAATCCCAATACCGTCAAAACCGCCCCACCGCCACCTGAGCCACCCAGTGATGATGACTGCTGCCAAAGTGGCTGTGGCGAACTGTGTGTTTTTGAAATTTATCGCCAACAAAAAGCTAAATATGAAGCCAAATACGGCAAAATTTCTTCAATTCAGTCTTGAGTTTGCGTATTTGAACTGCGCCCAAACTCTAGGATACTGTATGCTGGCGTGGTGCTAAAATTGCCTGCTTTATCAATCACGCCATACTGACCATTTTGTCGCACTTTGGCATAGCCTTGATCAAAATAGGTCGCCCAATCATAAATAAAAGGAATGACCGTTTCGCCTTTGGTGTTGATAAAGCCTGTTTTATCGCCCTTAATCACTGTCGCCAGCCCTTCTGAAAACGGCACGGCATGATCATAAATCAAAGGAATGACTTCTTTGCCTGTCTTGTCTATAAAGCCAAATTTGCCATCACGCTCTACCGTGTACAAATCTTCACTGATGATATAATACACAAAGTCATATTTGGGTGCGATCACCATATGATTTTTACGATTGATAAAGCCCCATCTGCCATCTACTTTGACTTGTGCTAAGCCCGTATGACGAAAATTCCACGCATCGTCATATTGGGGCGTGATGACAATTTCGCCTTTGGTATTGACATAGCCATATTTGTCGTCTTTTTTTACCCATGTCAAATCTTGGTTAAATTCACTCAAAATACTGTCATATTCGGCAGGAAGTAGCCACTTGCCATCGGCGCTGATGATGCCTTCTTTGCCGTTTACTTTAGCGATGGCAATCCCCAACGGCAAGTCTTGCTGTGTGGCGCACTCTACTTCATCTGTCTTGATGTGAGTCAGTGCGTGCTGCTCCAAAAAATCACAGGCATAAGCCGAATTTACCATCAAAGCAAACGCACAAACTGGGGCAAATTTTTTCATAAATCATCAGTCCAATACTGGTATGTTTTTGAAATCATAACAAAAATCCCCAACAAATACAAACTTGCTGGGGATTTTGCTGTTAGCGTTCGCCCAAACCTTCTGACAAAGTCTTAGTAATTGGCTTGGTCAGATACGACAGCACCGTACGCTCCATCGCCTTGATGTCTACACTGGCGGTCATACCTGGTTTGATGACAATGTCTTTGGAACGGGCAGCATACTGCGCTCCTTCAATGCGAATTTGTACCCGATAATACGGCTCTTCGCCTTGTGGGGTTTTTTCCATCAAAGTGTCTGGACTGATATAAAACACTTCGCCGTCCATCGCCCCAAAGATAGAAAAGTCATAAGCGTCCAATTTTACGCTGGCTTTTTGACCTTCTTTGACATAAGCAATGTCCACAGGTTTGACTTTGGCTTCCACCACCAAATCACTGCTGGTTGGCAAAAGCTGCATGATGGTCTCGCCTGCACGCACCACCCCACCAATGGTCGTTACCGCAATGTTATTGACTTTACCGTCAGTTGGCGCAAATAGGCGTTTTTCTTCCAAAACTTGGGTGCGATCTCTAAGCTGCTCTTGTTCGGCTTGCAACTCTTCTTGGGCTTTGGTCAGTTCGCTTTGGGCTTCTTCAAAGTATTTGTTGCGCTTATTGGTGATTTGCGCTTCAATGTCCGCCACTTGTCTTTTTAGTTTAATCACGTCCGCTTTACTGACATCGCCATGCTGTAACAATGGCTCATTCATGGACAATTCTTGTTTGGCAAGCTTAAGCATATTTTCTAGTGAATATACGTCTTGCTGAATGGCTTGACGGCGGCGATTATAAAGCTCGGTTTGGTTTTGTACATATTCGGGGTATTTTTGTACTTCTTTGGGAAATGATAAAGGTTTATCAAAAATTTCCGCTTCCAGTCGTGAAACTCGTGCCTGTAGCGCCGCCACTTTTACCGCAGAATTACCAAGCGCTGCCTTGGCTCGCTCTTCTTCTAAAATGGCAAGCAAATCGCCTTTTTTGACATCATCGCCTTCTTTGACCAAAAGTTCAGACAGCACCCCTTCGTCCACCGCCTGAATTTCTTGGGTACGGGCGGACGCAATGACGGTGGCGGTGGCACGGGTTACTTGGTCAATTTTGGCAAAGCTTGCCCAAGTAACCAAAATAATAATCATCAACAGTGTCGCCCAAATGATCATACTAAAACGTTTGCTTTGGGGCTGTGTGGGTCGGTAGTGATATTCACTCATAACTATCTACTTATGCTTATCTACTTATGCTTCAAGGCTTCGGCGATTGAATTTGGGCGGCTTTTTGCCCTGCAAGTTTTTGTTGTTCACGGGCTTCTTTTTCGTTTTTCATTAATTGTTCAAGCACCAGTTTTTTGGGTCCGTCCATGACAATTTGCCCATTTGCCATGATAATAACCCGATCAACCAGCGCCAAAAGTTCCATTTTGTGGGTAGAAACGATGAGCGTTTTGGTGGGATCTTTTAGCTCTTCGGCAATCACACGCAAACACTGCTGCGCCTGCATATTGTCCATAGACGCTGTCGGTTCGTCCATCAGCCAAATAGATGGCTCAGTCAGCACCAAACGGGTGAATGCCACCAACTGTTTTTGACCGCCAGAAAGCCCCTTACCACCTTCACTGATCATCAAATCAAGCCCACTAGAATGTCCCGACACCAGACGCATTAGTCCTGTGCGGTTAAGCGCTTTATTTAGTACGTCGTCGTTGGGGGTAGGCATACCTATCAGTAAGTTTTCTCGCAATGTGCCTTGGAACAGGCGGTGATCTTGCTGCAAATAACCAATTTGGTGGTTCAATGACTCTCGGCTGATGTGGTTGATGTCCAGTCCATCAAGCAAAATGTTACCCGCCGTGGGGGTATAAAGCCCCGAAAGCAGCTTTAATAATGTGGATTTGCCCGAGCCGATAGAACCAAGCACGGCAATACGCTCGCCTGCGTTGATGGTCAAATGGGGAATTTGTAAGGCAAGGCGGTCATTGTCAGAATATTTAAATTCCAAGCGTTGGCATTGATAGTTGCCATAAATTTTACTTGGGGATAAGGGGTGGCTGACGTTGTCGTTGTCCTGCGCCAAACTGAACAATCGCTCAATGTTCATTTGGGCGGCTTTGGCGTGCGAATGCTGTACCAATAAGTTGGGCAAGTTCATGATGGGCGCCAAAATACGTCCACCCAAAATGGTACAAGCAATCAAGCCCCCCGTGGTCATGCCCTGATTCATCACCACAAACGCCCCAATGATGACAATGCCGATATAGCTGACCTGCTGAAGCATTTGTATGCTGTAGTTTAGGTTGTCATTGACATGACGCATCTTAAGATCGTTTTTGGTGGTGGTGTCCATGACGTTAAGCCAACGGGACAAAAATTTCCAGTTACCCGAACCTGCTTTGATGGTTTCCATGCCTTCTACGGTTTCTACCAAAATACCGGTCTTAAGATAGGACGCTGCCGCCCCTTCTTTGGCGATGTCATCAAGCTTTCTACGGCTTCTAAGTCCAAGCAAAATCCCAATCACTGCCGCCACAATCGGCACAAGCGCCACCCAAGGTGAACCAATGCTGGCTATCAAAATGATGAACAGCATACTCATTGGCACATCAACAAGCGTAAACAAACTGCTGGCAGTAAAAAAGCTACGCACCTGCTCATAGCCCCGAAGCTGCGCCACAAGGCTACCCACCGAATTGGGCATTTGGTCAATACGCACTCTTAGCAGCCTTTCAAAAATATGACGAGACAAACTTTGGTCAATGCCCACCACAAGCCTATCCATCACCGATGAACGAGCAAACTTCATGCCCGCTTCAAATAAAATGATGAGTGCCACCCCAGACGACAAGATGATCAGCGTATAACGCCCACCTGTTGGAATGACTCGGTCATACACCTGCATGGAAAACAAAGAAATGACCAGCGCCAACATATTGATGATGAGCGACGCCACAATCGCTTCGGCAACCACCCATTTGTACTGTTTAAGATTTTGCCAAAGCAGCTGCGAAAAGGTGATTTTCTTTTGGGCAATGTGTTCATCACTTAAGGTGATTTTTGCCACAAAATCAATATCTTCGGTGCGACAAGAAAAGCGATCGTTTTCTTGTTGGAACGTCCATATGCCAGAACGCACTTGCTCCACCACACGCCCAAATCCCAAGTCTTTATGATGTACCAAAAGCGGCATATAAGCAGGGTCTGGCTCACTTAAAATAAACGGCAAATCAGCAATGCCCAGCACCTGAAGCAGTACCAGTAACTGACCTTCAGGGTCATCAATCTGCTCAAGGCTTTCTAGCGCCGAATGCAAACGGTTGGAATCTACAGGCACGCCCTGCTCTTTTAACAAGGTAGCCGTTGCAAAACCAAGTTCTCTTAGGTCTTTTTTTAGAGTAATGCTGGTTGTGTGCCGTTGGGACATGACATTTCCTAACTATAATGGGCTGGCTGTGGTTGGGTCATCTTATTGTATCATTTGCCCCATCGCCACACGCCAACGCTTACTTAATTCACCATAAAATAGAGTACCATCAACAAAATGGTAAGAATACAGCAAAGACTGTTGTTTGTTTTTTATACAGATGACTGATGTTACGTCTGTCTGTGGTTTGTTATTTGTTGGCAAAACCAAGCCACTCATCACCGATGGTTATTCTTTGGGGGTGGCAAGTGGTTTGTCTTGCTTTGACGGTTCATCTGTGGCTGGCGGTTCATCGGTCAGCTCTGCTGGGTCAATGCCGACCCCTTCATTAATCTCGCCATCGGTCAGCTCTTCGTCGCTGGCAAACGCCGAATCATCAAGCTGCCACTCTGGTTCAGGCTCTGAAGGTGGCGGCAGTGTATTGGTTGGCAAGTCCTTAAAGGGACGAATGCGCCCTTTTTGGCTTTGTGTCCAATCCTTAAAGCTGCGATAAGGACGAAACTCGGTTACGGGTTCAAACAATACCTGATGATCTTTTTGCCAAGGCATTGCCCCAAAATCCACTTGCAATTTATAAAAGCTTGCCACCATTTGGGCTTGCACTTCTAAAAGCTGTCTTTGGTAATCGGACAATTCACGCACGGCATTAAGCACTTCTAGCCACGTTTTACGCCCTGCAATAAACTGCCGCCCATAAGAGTCTACAACGATTTGCGCCCCTTCAATGGCAGAAGTCAAAGAACGTTCTTTGTCCTTAGATGAGACAAATTCTTGATACTGCGTCTGTAGGCTTTCCATCACGTTTCGGCGAGCGGCTTCTTGGGTTTGTACCAAACTTTGCGCTCTGGCTTCTGACGCTCTTGCCAGTGCCATGTTAGAAAATCCCGC
>JBHAZZ010000096.1:0-19399 GCA_041781275.1 Moraxella sp. | reverse complement strand
TATTTTAACATGGAAAGTTATTTAGTCAAGCTTTATTTTAAGTTAAGCTGTGTTTTAAGCTTTTTGACAGTGTTTGTTTGATGGTTGTTTATCATCATTGCTGTCAGTGGGTGCGTATTATACCCTAAAATTTCTCACCGTCAAGCAATTTATCAAAAATTTTTAAAAAAAATAGCAATAAATTAGTAACATTTTGATTTATAGGATAATTTTATTTTTGGATTGGGTAGGTGCGAGACGACATCACTTAGGTTTCACGTGGAACATAAAATTTACTTCGTCATTCCTTCACGTCTACACACTCTATTATGCGCATTTTACAAATGGCATTCCCCTTAAATTTTTGCTACACTTAAAGCAATTTTTTGCAATTTGAGAGCTTGTGATGACTTTTCACCCTATTAGCATTACTTCTTTTAAGGCCTATGATGTGCGTGGCGAACTTGGTGTGAATCTTGATGAGTCCATTGCTTATCGCATTGGGCGAGCCTTTGCTCAGATTTTATTATCTCAGATGGATAAAAATCGCACCGATTTAATCCCCAGCATCGTCATCGGAAGCGACATTCGCCCATCAAGCCACGCCCTAAAACTTTCTGCCATTGAAGGCATAATAGACGCTGGCGCAAACGTCATTGACCTTGGCATGACAGGCACAGAAGAAGTGTATTTTGCCACCAGTCATTACCACGCCATCGGTGGCATTGAAGTAACAGCAAGCCACAACCCCATCAATTATAACGGCATGAAATTGGTGCGAGAAGACAGCCGACCCATCAGCAGTGATACGGGACTTGGCGACATTCAGGCACTGGCACAAAGCGGCGAGTTTTTGAGCGCTGACAAAGGCACAGTTACACAATTATATGACAAAAGCGCTTATATAGATAAGCTGATGAGCTTTGTGGATACGGCTTGTTTTCGCCCTTTAACATTGGTGATTAATAGTGGTAATGGCTCAGCAGGCCCTGTGGTTGATGAGCTTGAAAAACGCCTGATACAAGCCAATGCTCCCATTTCACTGGTTAAATTGCACCACACTCCCGATGGCACGTTCCCCAATGGCATTCCCAATCCCATGATCATTGCCAACCAACATTCCACGTCTGAAAAAGTCAAGGAAGTCAAAGCAGATTTTGGGGTGGCGTTTGATGGCGATTTTGACCGCTGTTTCTTTTTTGATGAAACAGGACGTTTTATTGATGGCTCTTATGTGGTGGGTATGCTTGCCAAGGCGTTTTTGGACAAATATCAAGGCGAACAAATCGTTTATGACCCCAGAGTCATCTACAACACCGAAAACGTCATCGCCCAAAATGGTGGCACAGCCCAAATCAGCAAATCGGGACATTCGTTCATCAAAGCGGTCATGCGCAAGACAGGCGCAGTATATGGCGGAGAGATGTCAGCCCATCATTATTTTAGAGACTTTTTTTATTGTGATAGCGGCATGATTCCGTGGCTGCTTGTCATTGAACTGCTTTCCACCACAGGAAAATCGCTGTCGGCGTTGGTGGACGATTATATTCAGGCGTTTCCAAGCTCGGGCGAGTTAAACTTTAGCCTTGGCGATGTCAATGCCGACACCATCAAAGCCGACCTAGAAAGCCATTACCAAAAAGACAATCCCAAAAAAGACACGTTAGATGGGCTAAGTTTGGATTTTGGAACGTGGCGATTTAATTTGCGATCGTCCAACACCGAGCCACTCATTCGCCTAAATGTAGAAAGCCGTGGCGACAGCGCCCTATTACAAAGCAAAATCAGTGAACTGATGAATTACCTAAACGTCAAACAAGCCACTTTGGTTGCATAATTTATCTTGCCCATAAAACACATCAAAATTTTGGTGTGTTTTTTGGGGCGCTTTTTTAAGTTGTTTTTATTTTTAAATACGGCGCTTGATTTATTTTTATCTTCAAAGGGATTTGAATGGTGAATATCATCTTTATGGATTTTTGATTTAATGATGAAACAAAACTTTAAAAGCAACCCTTAGGATACGCCATATCATATTCAAGACAGTTTTTCATCATTTCTTTACAATACCTTACCAAGCTTTTGCTAAAATAGTCAAATACACATTAATTTAGACTGATACCCATGTCCATGCCAGCCACTTCCACGCCCAAACCGCCCTTATTGACCTATATTGTGGCGGTGTTTATCTTTTGCGGCGTTGTTCTTGTAGCCATCATCATTTATCAAAGTGTGTTTGCCAAAACCGACAGACCTGCCCAAAAACTCAATGTCGGCAAAGGCGACACTTATCACAGCTTATTGGTCGCCAAACCTTGGCAAGAACATGCTTTGGCGTCCAGTTTTGCCACCCGATTGTATATCAAATTTTATGCCAATGACACGCTTCATCAGGGCGTTTATGACATTCCCGCAGGTGCAAGTCTCAAAGAAGTGGTGGAAATTTTGGGCAAGGGCGCAGATGTCGCCATGGTCAAAGTACAAATCATTGAAGGCAAAACCACCAAAGATTTGTATCACATTCTCAAAAACACTGAAGGCATTCGCCTAGAAACCTTAACTCCCAAAGCGGACGGCTATTCTTGGGCGGACGTACAAAGAGACAATGAAGCAGTGGCAAAAGCACTGAACATTCATGCACCCAATGGTAATTTGGAAGGTTGGTTTGCGCCCGATACCTACTTTTTTTCACAAGCGACCAGCGATACCGTCATTTTAAAACATTTGTACAAAATACAAAAAGACCGCCTAGACAAAGCATGGCAAACACGGGCAGAAAATTTGCCTTATAAAGATCCTTATGAAGCCCTTATCATGGCAAGTATCATTGAAAAAGAAACAGGCATTAAATCAGAACGCAACGACGTGTCAGCGGTATTTGTCAATCGTTTGCGCCAAAATATGCGCCTACAAACTGATCCCACCATCATTTATGGGCTGTTTGATCGTTACGATGGCAAAATTTATAAAAGCAACATCAGCGAAAAAAACGACTATAACACGTATCAAATAGACGGTTTGCCCTTAACACCCATCGCTTTGCCATCGCTTGAATCCATCAAAGCTACCATGCACCCCAGTGATGTGCCTTATATTTATTTTGTTGCCACAGGCACAGGCGGTCATACGTTTAGCGTAACGCTTGATGAGCATAATAAAGCGGTTGAACAATACCGAGCCACCATCGCCACACAAAACCAAAACAGCACCAGCCAAGCAACCAAAGCAGAATAAATACATGACAAATTTACATCAAGCGCCCCCCAGATTCATCAGCTTTGAAGGCACAGAAGGCGTAGGCAAAACCACCGCCATAAACGGCTTTTGTGATGTTTTAACCGCCCAAAACATTCCTTTTGTGCGTACTCGTGAACCTGGGGGAAGTGCGCTTGGCGAAACTTTGCGTGCCTTATTGTTGGACAAAAACAGCCACCTACACGACGACACCGAACTGCTTTTGATGTTTGCTGCCCGCTCCGATCACTCACATCAAGTCATTTTGCCCGCACTTGCTAGCGGACACTGGGTCATCTGCGATCGCTTTATTGACAGCACGGTTGCCTATCAAGGGTTTGGGCGCTATTTTGGCAATCGCAAACAGCTTGACAAAATCCAAAGTTTAATTCATGATTTTGTGCCCAAACTGCCTGATTTGACTTTTTGGCTTGACATGGACATCAAAAAAGGCATGGAGCGAGCCCAAAAACGCAGCCAAGCCGATCGCTTTGAAAGTAATGATTTGGCGTTTTTTGAGCGTGTTTATCAAGGTTTTGTTCATCAGCACGCCCATCATAACCGCATTGTACAAATCCATGCCGATGACAGCGTGCAAGGGGTGCAAAATCAACTTTGGCAAGCCCTAAAGCAACATTTATCCTGTCTGAGCGTTTAAGATTTTTTTAAATAATGATAACTTATTTTATTTTGAATTTTTATGATTGAATTTAAAGATGTTGCTGTTTTTCGTGAAGGTCGTTTATTATTTCAAAACGTCAATATACAACTACACACTGGACAAAAAATCGGCTTAACGGGCAATAATGGCACAGGCAAATCGACGCTGTTTGCCACTTTATTGGGTCAGCACCCAACAGAAGCGGGAGTCATTGATATGCCCACTGCTTGGCAAATAGCACACATGGCTCAAGAAGTATTTGCCAGCGAACAAACAGCACTGGATTATGTATTATCCGGCGATGACGAATGGTACACTCTAAACCATCAAATTCATCACCCAGCAGGTCTTAGCGAACTTGAAATCGCCAAACTGCACCAACGTTTTGATGAAATAGATGGCTACCGCACCACCGCCAAAGCCCTACAAATCTTGGCAGGACTTGGGTTTTCTGCCACAGAACACCAAAACGCCGTCAGCTGTTTTTCTGGTGGTTGGCGTATGCGTTTGAATTTGGCTCGCACCTTGATGAAACGTGCCGACGTGCTACTGCTTGATGAACCCACCAACCACTTGGATTTGGACGCCATTTTGTGGCTTGAAGAATGGCTTGGAAAATTTACAGGGCTTGTGCTGCTCATCAGTCATGACCAAGCATTTTTGGACACGGTTTGTGGTCATATTTTGCACATTGAACAACAAACCATCACCCTTTATACGGGCAATTACAGTCAGTTTGTTCGCACCAGAGCCGAAAGACTCGCCCAGCAGCAACAAGCCTTTGAAAAACAACAAGCCACCAAAGCCCACCTAGAAGACTATATCCGCCGCTTTCGTGCCAAAGCCACCAAAGCCAAACAAGCCCAAAGCCGCATAAAACAGCTAGAACGCATGAGCCAAATTAGCCCTGTAATGGCGGACAGTCCCTTTAGTTTTGCGTTTTATCCGCCTGAATATATGGCATCGCCGTTGATGGCGCTAGACAATGTCGTGATTGGTTATGATAATAACCCCTTATTAACTAAGGTAAATTTACAAATCACGCCCGACACTCGTCTTGGGGTACTTGGGGCAAATGGGGCAGGCAAATCCACACTCATCAAAGCATTGGCGGGCGAACTGCCTTTAATCAGCGGCGTTTATAAAACCGCCCAAACCCTAAAACTTGGCTACTTTAACCAACACCAAATGGACGCTTTGGACAACGACGCAAGCCCCATTGTCCTATTACGGCGTCTGGCAGGTCAAACATCCGATGTGCAGTTACGGGCATTTTTGGGGAGTTTTGATTTTCAGGGCGATAAAATTGACACGCCTTGCCACGCTTTTTCTGGGGGCGAACGGGCAAGACTTACCCTAGCTTTGATTGTATGGCAGCGCCCAAACGTGCTTATTCTTGACGAACCCACCAACCATTTGGATTTGGATATGCGTAACGCCTTGATGATGGCGCTTGGGGCGTATCAAGGGGCGCTGATTTTGGTGTCGCACGACCGTGATCTCATCACAACCGTTTGCGATCAGTTATTGCTTGTCAGCCAAGGGCGTGTACAAGAATTTGCAGGCGATATGAACGATTATGCCACACACCTAAAAGAAGTGCGCCTTGCCAAACATCAAAACCAAAAAATTGACAAACCAACTCATGACACCATTTCCAAAGAAGACAAACGTAAACTGTCTGCACAAAACAGACAAAAAACCGCCCCACTGCGTAAAGAAATTGAAAAACTAGAAAAAGAACTTGAAAAATATTATCAAACACTCAAACATATTGATGAGCAGTTGTCCGATAATACGCTTTATGAAGAAAGCAACAAAGAAAAGTTATTGCAGTTGTTAAATACACAAAGCCAAACACAAAAAAATACCGAAAACTTAGAAGAAACATTACTTCTTAAAATGGACGAATTAGAAACCTTGTCAGCCCAATTACAAGAAAGCCCATGAATACACCCCCTGATTATTATGCGCTGCTTGGTGTCAGCCCCAACGCCAGCACCGACGACATCAAAAAAGCCTATCGCACACTCATCGCTCGTCATCACCCCGATCGCTCAACAAGCGACAGTCAGCACATTTTTTTGCTTAATGAAGCTTATGAAACCCTAAAAGATCCACAAAAACGGGCTCATTATGATCGTGTTTATGCTTTTTATGTACAGTCGCCCACTTTACCGCCTTGGCAGCTTTTGGCAGAACAATTTAGCAAATTGATGAAGCACGCCAAACAGCAATTTCACGAACAAAAAATCAAAGGCGCAAGTCGTCTTTTTCAAGAATTTGGAGAGCAATTTAGCCCACAACTGCCCAAATTAACCATCAGTCTTGATACCGCTTATCAAGGTGGAGAACATATATTCACTTATCAATCACAAAAAATCAAAGCCAAATTGCCAAAAGGCTTGTATCCCAAAGCAAAAATCAAACTGAGCTTAAATAACAAAAGCGTTTGGTTTATCATAGACATTGAGACACCCGATGATATTGTATTAAATCATAAAGATGTTTATAAAACGGTGTCTGTTTATCCTTGGCAAATTGCACTTGGGGAAACCATCACATTTGTACATCAAGGCGAAACGCTAAAAATAACCTTACCCAAAATGTACGACACCAAACTGCCCTATGCAATACCCAATAAAGGCATACCTGCTTACAAAATGGACGAAACAGCAGGGACATTGTACATACATTTTGTCATTACCCTTCCCAATGCACCACTGACCGATCAACAAAAGGCGGCTTTTTTGGCGCTTAAAGCAAGTTTTTTGACAGCCTAAACCGCTTTTCTGGGCTTACAGACTTTCTAGGCTTGCAAGCCACCGCCGGCAACAAAGTCCCATCACACAGTTAGCTGTAGTAGCGCCACCCAATTTTGACGGTTAAAATTACACGCCACTTCATTGTCGGGTGCGCAGCCTTCGTCTGTGGTGTCAGACGGCAATTGTATCAGACCTGTAGCGCCATCTTTGGGCAATTTGCGCAGCATTACTGTATTGATAACGTTGCCGCCCACAAGCTGCACTTCATCAGCGCCGACACGCACCACCACATCACAATGCGCCGGCAGCGCCCGTTCGTTGGTTTTTAGATAGTCATCAAACGCCGCATAGCCTTGAATGTGCGCTTGACCACGCAAATAGCACAGCATATCCCCCACTTTTGGGGCGGTCGTCAAAGGGTCTGCCATGTGATAAGCACCCACGCCCTGCCATGCTTGCTTGATATAATCAAAATGCAGCGCCGACACCTTGAACGTCGGCACCCCTGCGCTGTGCATGACATAAGAAATAAACGCCGCTGACCACGCCACGTCCATGGCATGATAACGACAGCGGTTATGGCGACTGTCTGTACCTGTTGGCACACACTGCCAGCGCTGATGAGCAGGTAGCGTCTCAAGCGCCCCACTGTCTTGCCAATACATCATCACCCGCTGCCACGCCACCATCTCATCACCCACCGCACTGTGCTCACCTTCGGGCACACGATAACGCAGCAAATGCCCATTTTTATCAATGAATGATGACTGCCACGCTTTGTGTTCATCAAGCGCCACCTGCGCAATACGCTCTGACACGCTCATGTTAGGCATAAATACTGGTTTGGGCGTTTGCCACGTCAAAGGCGCTGCGGGCGCAGTGTTTGTTTGTCCAACCCAAGTGCTTTGGCAAGCGCTCAAAAACAGCGCACCAAGCCCCAAAATGCCCAATTTATAAAAAGCCATCATCAGCCCCCCCTTTTTTTTACTGGTTAAATCAGTCATTGTAACAAAATTGACTTAAGATTGGCTTAAAGAGTCTGCCACATATTGCTTTTGGGTAAAGCGCCCCTATAATGACCGTATCCACCTTTATTATTAGTCAAAATTTTATCATTAAAAACAGCGCCATGATGTCAAATCCTACTTTTCGCCCCCCTTTGTGGCTTAAAAATCCCCATTTACAAACCATTTTACCCCGTTTTTTGGTCAAATACTCACCAAATTATCAACGCACCCTAATCAAAGATTCACTCAATGAAAGCGATGTGGCATTTGATTTTATTTTGGCAGACGACAAAAAAGACGAGCACGGCAAATACACCACACCGCTGATTGTACTGTTTCATGGCATGGAAGGTTCAAGTCAAAGCCATTATGCCAAAACCCTTGCCAAACACATCGCCCAAGCAGGCTGTCATTTTGTGGTGGCGCATTTTCGTTCTTGCGGTGGCGTGGCGGTGTCAGGCGATGTTTTTTATAATGCTGGCGACACCCAAGAAGTACATCATTATTTAACCTATTTGTCTCAGCGTTTTGCACAAATTTTCGCCATTGGAGTGTCCTTGGGGGGCAACGCCCTTGCCAAATATATGGGCGAGTATGGTGATGATGCCATCGCCCAAAAAGCAGTGGTCGTCTCTGCACCTGTGGATTTGGCAAGTGCGGCAGTAGCCATGCAGCGTTTGGCGGGCAAGCATATCTATACGCCGTACTTACTCAACCCCATCATCAAAAAAGCCCTAGACAACCGCCTAAGCCCCAACGAAATCCACGCCCTAAAACACGCCAAATCCATTGGGGATTTTGATGATGTCTTTACCGCTCCCCGTCATGGCTTTCGCTCAAAAAATGATTATTATCGCCAAGCGTCCGCTTTGCCGTTTTTGCACGCCATCAGCAAACCCACCAAAATCATCACCGCCAAAGACGATCCCTTTTTGGGGCTGACTGCCACCTGCGGCGACGTTTCCGTCATGGTGGAACTTATGGACACCAACCACGGCGGACACATTGGTTTTGTGGATTATGATTACCAAACACGCAGCTTTAAATTGGATTTTGTCGCCAAGCAAGCCCTGACCTTTTTTGAGACTGGCGCATGACCAGAACGTTATTATTGGTCTTAACCTTAATTGCCGTACAAGGTTTTACTTGGGTGCTTGCCAAATCGCTGCATTGGCTTGCCACGCCTTATTTGACGCTCAATACCAAATGGCTGTATGTTGGGGTGTTCATTCTAAGCAATTTGTGTTTTGCCACCATGTTTATTGGCGAATTTCGCATTGCCATGACGCATTTGGCGCTGCTTTGGTTTGTGGTGATGGCGGCGGCTTTGACCGCAGGTGTCAATGTTTTATTACACAGATTGTCCATCTTTCATGACAGCATGGCATGGATAACTGGCATACGGGTGTTTGCGGTGGGATCGCTGGTGGGTCTTTTGCTGTTTGGACTATACAACGCCTATACGCCCACGGTACGTCATTTGCACATCACCACCAACAAGCCCCTAGCCCAACCCATCACCATGGCGTTGGTTTCTGATTTACATTTGGGCAGTTTGTTTGGCAAACGGCAATTATACGCCCTATCGGACATTTTAAGCCGTGAAAATGTGGATATGCTACTGATGGCAGGCGACATCATGGACGATGACACGCACATTTATGACAGTCAGCAGATGAAACCTGCCTTTGAAGCGGTGGTTGCTGCCGCCCAAGGTCGGGTATTTGCCAGTTTGGGCAATCACGATTTATATAACCGCCAAGAACGTTTTGCCATCGCTAGCGCCATTCGTGCCACCAACACGGTGCTGCTTGATGATAAAGTAACTCAGCTAAATTGGCACGGTACACCCATCAACATCGTAGGACGCTTTGACGATCACGCCGCTCACCGTCTAAGCACACAGGCGCTACTAAAAGACGTACCCAGTGAATTTCCCACCATTTTACTTGACCATCGCCCCAGTGAAGTAGAGAAAAATGCCAGTTTACCCATTGATTTACAAGTATCAGGGCACACGCACAACGGACAGATTTTTCCTGCCAATTTTATTGTCAAAGCCCTAAATGCCATCGCTTATGGTCATGGCAAATTTGGCGACATGAATGTGGTTGTGTCGTCAGGTTATGGGTTTTGGGGCGTGCCGCTGCGTTTGGGGTCGCAATCGGAAGTGTGGATAATCAAAATGAGTACAGCAAAGTAAAGCGTGCCGACCTTTGACACGCTTTAAATATGAAGTTAAACGCTAAGTATTTGATATGCTTTAAAAAGTGAGTGTTGGCTTTTGCCTTTTGATTTATCAATTCAATATACCCAAAGGCTACATTTATCGTCCAAAAATCAATCAGCCGTCTAAATTTTAGCAAACAAAATGAGTGGTTTTAGGGCATCCTGACATTTCGTATTTGTCATTAAAATCACGAAAAATCGTAAGATTTTCAAGGAAAATTGCGCAGTTGATATTGGTATATCAACAAACAATTTGACGATGAAAATCAAGATTTAGCCGGTTTTAATGGCAAAAACGCCATGTTTTTTTCTAAATGATTGTTAGATAGCAATTAGTGTTATGAAGTGTCAGGATGCCCCATCTAACCTTCTTCAGGCACATAAATATGACAAGCAAACTGTGCGTCATCGCCCGTAATTAAATTGGGGTCTTCTCGCACCGACATACCAGACGCTTGCCCGCCAATGATCCACGACCCAATCACTGGATAAAAACCATCAAAACACGGCAAATCCACCCAACGCTGATAAATGCTGCCATGCGCCAAAATTTCTTTGTCTAGCACGCTGCCTTGAGCCAGCCACGCTGTGTCGCTTGCGTGGTCAAAATGATAAATATTAAGCCCTTCTCGTCCCAAAATCGCCTTTTGACACCAAGAACCGCCGTCCAATTTATCTCGTGTGGCATGCGCTTCTAATAACAATGGGTGGCGGGGAAACAGTCGCCACAACGCAACCAACATGGCTTTATTGGATAACAGCATTTTCCACGCAGGTTCTAGCCACTGAGTTTGGGCGGTGGGGATAAATTTGGCAAAGCTGTCCTTAATCAGCCACTCCCAAGGATACAACTTAAAAATCCGCTGTATCGGCACGCCTTGCAAGTCCACAAACCGCCCCATGCCATCAAGCCCAATGTCTTCAAGACAAATGTCCTTGACCGAAAGCCCTGCCTGTAGCGCCGTATCCATCAGATAAACAAGGTTGCCCCAATCTTCGTCTGGATAGTTGCGTCCTGTGGCAAAATGCACAAGCGTGTCTTTTGGATACAAACTTTGCCAATGACTGATGAGTCGTTCGTGTAAGTCATTGTTTTGACGGCGTAAATGGTCGGGTATGGTACGAGCTTGTTGGATATAATGCCACTGCGCAACCGAACCTTCCAAAAGTCCCGTGGGCGTATCCCCATTAAATTCTAACATTTTTAATGCGCTGCCATCATAAGCCAAATCAAACCGCCCATAAATGCTTGGCTCGCCTTGCTTCCATGACGTTTCTATCAGCCCCTTGGCAAACTCATTAAGCCCAAATTCCCTTGGATAATCGCCTGTTTGTACGATGTCTGCCACCATCGCCAAACACATTTGATACAGCTCATCGGTGGCGTCATTGATAAAGTCTATTTGTTGTTCGCTAAATTCATACACCACGCCTTCTTGCCAATAAGGTTCGCCCGTCCTAGAAGGCAAATTCCAATAAGTAAACCCAATTTCATCATGTGCCTTGACAAAATCGGCTCGGCGGTCAAACAATCGGCGTTTCATCATTCATCTCTTGCGCTTTAAAATCAACCACCAGATTTGCCGCCGCCTTTTGTCCCAAAACCATTTCGTTTGACTTTTTGGTCATCGTCTTGATGTTGCGATGCCGAAGCCGAACCGCTGCCACCGCTGGCATAACTGGCACTGGTCGTGCTTTTTGTACAGGCATAATGTTGGGGAACTTCTGCGCCATTTGGACAAATTTTATACATACCATCGGATTTTTGAATGTAAGTGGGCGTAGGCGTGGCTGTTTTTTTGCGGTCAATGTCGTCATCGCACCCCATCAAAGCAAGGCTAGGCACGATAAGCAAAGTTAAGGTTTTTTGTTTTTGTTGCATACACGTTCCACAGTTATAAAAAAACACCCATCAACGATCAATGGTGGAAAATTGACTGATGATCACCAGTCCCACCACAATAAAGCCAATGCCTATCCACCCTGCGGTGTCTATCACTTGCCCCAAATAAATGCGGCTTAAAAAAGCGGTTGCCACCACCCCAAGCCCCGACCACAGCACATACAAAATGCCCGTTTGCATATATTTTAGGGCGATGGCAGCACAGGTAAATGAGACGATATACAGCACCAATGCCAAGGCTTGCTCTGGTTTGTTTTCTAGCCCATTGGCTTTGGCGGACAAAAAAGTGGATAAAACATCGCAAACAATCGCAACAATCAGCCAATAATAACCCACATTCATTTTTATTTATCCCAATAAAAACTTTTTTACTGTCCCAAGCCCTAATTTAAATCGTATTTTTATTCATCATATTTGTCAAGAAAATTCAGACAATTGGTGCGTTTTTATTGGTTTTATTTTTAATAAAAACCCACCAAATACAAATGTTTACTTTTAAAACGTGCCAATAAAAAGAGCGGAAAAATGTCCGCTCTGTGATACATATTGACAGCCTTATTTTTAGGCATCAATGTCGGCATTTAGGGCATTTTCTTCAATAAAAATACGTCTAGGCTCAACATCATCGCCCATCAAGCAGCCAAACAGATGGTCGGCTTTGATGGCGTCTTCAATGGTGATTTTAAGCATACGGCGATTTTGTGGATCCATGGTGGTTTCCCACAGTTGATCGGCGTTCATCTCGCCCAGCCCCTTGTAGCGCTGAATGGTCAGCCCACGGCGTGCGTCATTCATCAGCGTCTGCCACAAATGATCAAAGTCCTTGATGGCAAAGTCTTTGTCGCCACGGCGCAAAAACGCCCCTTCACCAAGCAAGGTATTGTATTTACTGGATAAATTGACCAAACGGGCATATTCAGCCGACGCCACAAACAACGTATCCAAAGTATAAGTTTGTGCCAGTTGATGTACATAAATGGTAATACTGGGCAAATGCGTGCCTGCGTCATCGCTTACCACCGTAACTTGGGGCGACAGCTCGGGAGCAAGGGCGGACAGCGTTTCTTGTAATTTTGCCGTCCATGCACTTACCGTTTCTTTGTTGGTCAAACTAAGCGCAGGCAGTTTATCCACAAAACCCAGCGCATTAAGTATCACTTCAGGGTATCTTTGGCTTAGGCGAGCCTTGACCGCTTGTGCTTGGCTGTAGTCGTTTAGTACTTGCTCCAAAGCCTGCCCCGAAACAGCAGGGGCGTCTTTGGTCAAAAACAGCTGATTTTCATCAATGGTGGCGGACAATAAATAAGATTTTAGAGCGTCGTCGTCTTTTAGATACAGCTCTTGTTTGCCTTTTTTGACTTTGTATAAAGGCGGCTGAGCGATATAAATATGCCCCCGTTCAATCAGCTCTGGCGTTTGACGGAAAAAGAAAGTCAAAAGCAAAGTGCGAATGTGCGAGCCGTCCACGTCAGCGTCGGTCATGATGATGATTTTGTGGTAGCGCAGTTTGTCGGGGTTGTATTCATCCTTGCCAATCCCTGTACCCAAGGCGGTAATCAGCGTACCCACTTCAGCGCTTGACAGCATTTTGTCAAATCTAGCACGCTCCACATTGAGAATTTTACCTTTCAGTGGCAAGATGGCTTGCATTTTGCGGTTACGCCCTTGTTTAGCGCTGCCACCTGCACTGTCGCCTTCCACAAGGTACAATTCTGACAAAGCAGGGTCTTTTTCTTGGCAGTCGGCAAGTTTACCTGGTAAGCCTGCGATGTCTAGCGTGGTTTTGCGGCGAGTCATCTCACGGGCTTTACGGGCGGCGTCTCTGGCACGGGCGGCGTCTATGATTTTACCTGCAATGGCTTTGGCGGCGCTGGGGTTTTCTAGCAAAAACTCCGACAGTTTTTCGTGCATGGTGGTTTCAACGGCGGATTTGACTTCGCTAGACACCAGTTTGTCTTTGGTTTGTGAGCTAAATTTGGGATCAGGCACTTTGACCGAAATGATGGCGGTTAAGCCTTCTCGTGCATCATCGCCTGTAACTTGAACTTTTTCTTTTTTAAGGATATTTTCACTGTCCATATAGCTATTAAGACAGCGAGTTAAGGCACTGCGAAAGCCTGACAAATGCGTCCCACCATCACGCTGCGGGATATTATTGGTAAAGCATAATACCTTTTCGTTATAAGTGTCCGACCATTGTAGCGCCACTTCCACGCCAATGCCGTCAGCGCCTTCACTGTTAAAATGAAAGATGTCATTAAGCGTGTGTTTGCCGTCATTGATATAACGCACAAACTCCGACAAACCGCCTTTATGTTCAAAAACTTCGTGGCGATTGGTACGCTCGTCCACTAGCACAATGCGCACGCCCGAATTTAAAAAAGACAATTCACGCAAGCGTTTTGCCAAAATATCACAATCAAAAATAGTACCGCTAAAAATGGCACTGCTGGGATAAAAACGCACCTGCGTGCCTGTTTTGTCTGATGTTCCTACACGAGCCAGTGGCGCTGTTGGTACGCCATCGCTATAATCTTGTGTGTGCTGATGGCCATCACGCCAAATGGTCAAAGTCAGTTTGTGCGACAGGGCATTGACCACCGACACCCCAACGCCATGCAAACCGCCCGACACCTTATAAGAATTATCATCAAATTTGCCACCTGCGTGCAGCACAGTCATGATGACTTCGGCGGCAGATACGCCTTCTTCGGGGTGAATGTCCACAGGAATGCCACGCCCATTGTCAGTTACTGAAACCGATTCGTCTGCGTGAATGGTGATGTTAATTTCATCACAATGCCCTGCCAAGGCTTCATCAATGGCATTATCCACCACTTCAAACACCATATGGTGCAAGCCCGTACCGTCGTCAGTATCGCCAATGTACATACCAGGGCGAACTCGCACCGCTTCTAAGCCACGCAAGACACGAACATTTTTGGCGGTATAGTCTTCGCTTGGGGTCATCTCTGTCATGAAAAACCTTTGATAAAAAATCCAAAGGCGTATTATAGCATATTTTCTTGGTCATCAGGGGGATATGGCGGATTTGATGAATTTTGTTTGCCTTTATCCATCAACGTACGACAGGTGGTTTTATTAAGTTTCGTGCTTACCGCCCAAAGCCTTTTATTTTTAAGGTTGATAAGCGTGCATGTCTATGACATTGATATCGCCATACGCCGACAACATCGTCCCCAGTTTGTGAGTATCCAAAGAACTGATAAATAACTGACAAGGCAACCCAAGCAGGGTTTTTAATAAAGTGGTGGTCGCCGCCAAATCCAGCTCTGAATCAATGTCATCTATCAACACCACAGGCATATTATCACCCGTTTTTTGACACAAAACTTGTAATTGAGCGATTTTTAAGGCGGACAATAGCAGCTTTTTTTCACCCCGAGACAGCACATTGACCGCCGAAACTGCGCCTTGCGGTGTTTGTAGCAGCACCGTGATGTCCGCCCGATGTACCCCAACCCTTGTATGTCCTGCTTCTATGTCTGCCTTTAGTCTTTGTGCCAGCAGCGCCGCCAAATCCTGCGTTTCATCAAACCCTGCATGATAAGACAAAAATAACTGCTGGGCATATTTGGGCAATAACTGCGACACCATCTGCATAAACGCTGTTTGCCACTGCGCAACACACGCCAAGCGATACTGGTGTAGCACCTTGGCATAAAAAGCAAGCTGATTATCCCAAGCCGACATCTCGGCGTATGACTGATGATCGCCTTGGCGAAATTTGGACGATTTTAACAAATGGTTGCGCTGTTTTAGCAGTTTTTGATAAGCAAGCCACGCTTCATAAAATTGATGTTCCACGTGAAACACAAGCCAATCAAGTAGCTGTCTGCGACTGCCACTGCCTTCTTCTAAAACCGCCATACCACTGGGATCGAGCAGTAACACAGGCAAGGCATAAGACAAGACGCTTTGTCCTTGCACCGTTTGTTCATTGATTTTTAATAAGGTGGTTTCTAGGCTTTTGCTATGGTCTAACTGCTTTTGAATGGCGAGCGTGCCTTGTGTGGTGTCCGCCCAAACGACACAAAAATCCTGCCCTTGACTGATGTAATGTTTGGGCTGATGATGGCGAAAACTTTTGCCCCGAGAAAGCAAAAACACCGCTTCTAGTAGCGATGTCTTGCCGGAGCCATTTTTGCCAATGATCCAATTATGCTGTGTCAGTTCAACTGTTAGAGTATGCAGATTGCGCAAATGGTGAATGCGTAGCTGTTTTATCATAAACCACTCATCACCAGTTACACCCGCATGGGCATCACCACATATTGATGATTGCCTTCATCGCCCACTTGATAAATCAGCGTGGGACTGTTGGGATGCACCATTTCTAGGCGGATTTGTCCATCTAACACATTGAGCACCGCCCGCAAATACGCTTCGTTAAAGGACACCTCAATGGGGTCGCCACTAAACGACACAGGCAAACTTTCTACCGCTTCGTCTTGTTCACGGTTGTTGGAGCTGACGGTTGCGGTGTCTGATTTATCAAAGCCAAGCAGTACACCGGGGGATTCTTTGGTGTTTAATACCGAAATGCGGCGCAGGACACTGACCATTTCTTCTTTGTCAAACAAGGCAATTTTATCGTGTCCTACAGGCAAAACACGGCGATAGTCAGGGAACTTACCTTCAATCAAACGAGCGGTCAGACTGATGACCATCTCTGTGCCAAATTGCAAAGTAACGTGTAAAAATTCTTCATCAAGCCCCAAACCAATCACATCTTCTGGCGTGTCTTTTTGGGCATTTTTGGAAAGCTCAAGCAATAAACGCTCCAAGCCACTGACCGCCTTATTGGGGATAATCACTTTGGTATCGGCATAATTGTCAGCAAGACTGCGATACGCCACTGCCAAACGATGTCCATCGGTCGCCACCGCCGTCAATGTTTGCCCAGACACTTCCAGCAGCAGCCCCGTCAAATAATGGCGCACGTCTTGGGTCGCCATCGCAAAACGGGTGTGTTTTAACAAATCCAAAAATGCCGACAAACTCACACTGATGGCGGTTTGGCTGTGTGGCTCGCCAATGCTTGGATAATCGCCCGCTGGCAAAATGCTTAAGGTGTATTTGCCCTTACCGCTACTGATGTGGCAGCGATTTTGTCCTTGGGGAACTTCAATACACACATCGTCTTCAGGCAATAATTTACAAATGCTAAAAAACTTTTCTGCAGGTACGGTAATCGCCCCAGCTTCAAGACACGCCCCTTGTGGTAGCACAATACAGCTGGTTAATTGCACTTCCAGATCGGACGCCGTCAAGGTCAAACGCTCAGGCTGCAATACCAGTTTTAAATTACCCAAAATTTGTAAACGATGACGATTGTCCACCGCTTCAATGATAAGCCCCATGGCTTTGATTAATAAGCTGCGATTGATGACAAGTTTCATGATGGTTTTTTCCATAAACAAAGCGTGAATGGGCGTTATTGTACCACAAATCAGCTTGCAAACTGCGTTTACTTATCAGCTTGGCTTGGTGTTAAGTTTGGTGTTAAGAAAACTTCAATGTGGTCAAAAGATTTTGATAATCGGTGTTGATGTTGTCGTCTTCTTGGCGTAATTTGGCAATGGTTTCACAAGCGTGCATTACCGTGGTATGATCACGCCCCCCAAACGCATGACCAATATCCAGTAAGCTGTCTTGGGTCAGCTCCCGAACCAGCGCCATTGCCATTTGTCTGGGGCGAGCGATGGTACGCACCCGCTTTTTACCGATCAAATCTTTGGCAGAAACGCTATAATATTCAGCCACCACATCACGCACGGTTTCGGCATTTAGCAAACGTGTTTTGGACTCCATGCGATCTTGTAGAGCGTCTTGCACAAAATACAAATCAATATGATTAATGCCCCGAGTCAGGCTATAAGCCTTAAGCTGTAACAATGCCCCTTCTAAGCGACGCACGTCAGGGGCGACGTTTTGCGCAATGAACAGCGCACATTCTTTGGGCAACTCCATGTTTAAAGCGTGTGCTTTTTTTTGTAAAATTTGTACCCGTGTCTCAATGTCAGGCTGACTGACCGCAACTTCCAATCCCCCTGAAAACCGTGATAAAAACCGAGAATCAAAGTCTTTCATCTGCAAAGGCGGCTTATCAGACGCCAAAATCAGCCGTTTACTGCCTTTGGTAAATTCTTCAAACAACGTCAGCATAAGCTGCGACACCTTCGGGCCATTTTTATTATTGATCATATGCACATCATCAATGATCAAAAGATCAGCACGAGAGATTTTTTTGATGAATTGTTCGGTTTTTTCTTCGCCACCCCGCATGGCTTCAATACTCACCCGAAAAAATCTGTCTTTACTGAAATAACAATAACTTAGCCCCGATTTTTGATAACGATGAGCCACGGCTTGCATTAGGTGCGTTTTACCCAAACCCGACGCCCCGTGAATAAAAAACAAATTGCCACCAATATTGCCCTTTTCACCCACCCGTTTGGCAAGTTCATACAACGTGCTATACGCCAAAGCGTTGGACTTGGCTTTTACAAAATTTTCAAAGGTAAACTGCTCTTCAATGGCTTCGCTTTCTTCAAACACCAACGGGGTTTTTTTGTTGGTGCTGCGTTTTTTGGGCTTGGGGGCAGGCTCAGGAGCAAGGGACTGCACCCGAACGACAGCGGTCAGCTTACCCCCTGTATGCTCTGCAAGCACCCGATTGATAATCCCCAAATAATGCGTATTAACATGACGAATAAACACCAAATTAATCGCCAAAATCACCAAATACTCGCCTTCAATGACAGGTCGTAGCGGTCGCAGCCACTGATGATAATCCTTTTCACCCACTTGTAATTTTAGCTCATCAAGGCATAACTGCCAAAGTTTATCCACATCAAAAGACGGTGCAGCAAACGTGTTTACCCCAGCAAATAAATCGTCCGCAGCATACCCACCCATCTGTGGCGCAGCCGTCAACGCCATACTTTCTGCCATGTTTTCTTGAGATACGTTTTCTTGAGACGCACCGTCTTGAGATAAGCCACTTTGAGCCGTCTGCCGCTCAATGACTGGTTTGCCATTTTTTTTGAGCACTCGCCCCGAATTTGCCACATCGTCATCAAACAAATCGTCAAATAATGACATTGTCATCGCCACCACCCAAATTGTGTACCATCACAACCATCAAACACCATAAATTTTAAAACCCAATAAAAACAAATAATTAACAAAAATCACCAGCAACCCATCTTCAGGTGAAGATCATAGCATAAAACCGCCAAAAGTAAAGACAATTTGTATGTGGATAACTATGTGGATAACTATGTGGATAACTTTAGAGTTTGGACTTATCCACATTTTATCCACAGGTTATCCACATAGTTATCCACAGTATATCTTTATGATTTATATAAGTTTTTATGACTTATCCACAGGTTTTTGCCATCGTTATTATTATTATATATAATTATTATTTAATAATAAGGGGGCAATTTTTATGTGGATAACTTTTAAAAACCTTTATTTTTGGTTAAAAAATAAACAAAAAATTTCTCCAGTTGCTACTTCACTCATCTTGCACTGTTAGGATAAATTATAAATTTTTACTTGCCAAAACTAAGAAATTCTACTATAATCT
>JBHAZZ010000095.1:0-25239 GCA_041781275.1 Moraxella sp. | reverse complement strand
GGATAGATACCCGTGGTGTCATCGGTTAGACAAATCATCTGAAATGGTAAGGTCAAATAACGGCTTACCATGCGGTATAGGCGATTGACATATTCGGCAGAATATTTTGTTCCCCATTTCATGCAGATGATGTAATTATTTTGTATGTCATTTGTTGTGGCTGTGATGTCGTTCATGAATGAGTGTCCGTAATGCTTGGGTGATGGGTGTCATTTTTATAAGTTTTGACCAAATGATGTAATTCATCAAAATCCAACAAATAAGGATTTTCCCCAAATGGGGTGGTTTTAAAACGCCGATAGCCCCACATATAGTGGCTAAAATGCGCATAAATCATGCTTTCCATGGCTTGATTTAGGGCAGTGGTGGCAATGACGATGTCTTTATTATACAGCTTTTCATCATTGAGATCATAACAAAAAATTTCAAAACCATCGCCGTTTTTGATACAAGACAGCCCCACCAAAGCGCAGTTGGTTTTTTGTGCCAGTTTTGGGGCAAGTGTTCCTGTCATGGTGGGCACACCAAAAAATGGCACAACTTCACCGCCATTTTTATCAGGCACATGGTCAGGCAATAAGACGCTAAAACCCCCATTTTTTAGGGTTTTAAAAATGGCTTTGACGCCTGTGCCATCGGTGGGTACAAGGGTGGCATTGAGTTTTTTGCGCCCTTGTAAAATAAAGTCATTGAGCGCAGGATTGTTGGTGGGCTTATACATGATGGTTAATTGACCAAATTGCCCAACCCATGCATTCATCATCTCCCATGTGCCAATGTGCGGTGCGATGATCAGCATACCATTGGGACAAGCCAGTCCTTGCTGCAAAATTTCTATATGGTGTACGGCTTTGATTTGCTTAATGGACCAAGCAGGTGGCATTGCCCAACTTTTGGCGCTGTCAAAGGTGCTGATAAGCTGATTTTTCAGCGCTTGATACGCCAGTTTATCCCGTTCGTTGGCTGACATAAAAGGATAAATCAACATCAAATTGGTGCAAATGCTGCGATAAATGCTGGCATTTAGCAATTTGGCAAAGTAGGCAGCAATAAGCGCCAACACCTTCAGACAAGGCATTGGCACCCAATAAAGCAGGTTAAACATAAAGTTTATTGTGCTTTTTCTTTTTCACGCAAACGAATGCCTAGATCTCTGAGCTGTTTGCTGTCCACGGCAGCAGGCGCTTCGGTCAATGGGCATTCAGCCGTTTTGGTTTTGGGGAAAGCGATGACATCACGAATGGACTCTGCGCCGACCATCAGCATGATCAAGCGGTCAAGACCAAACGCCAAACCACCGTGGGGCGGTGCGCCATATTTTAGGGCGTTTAATAAGAAACTGAATTTTTCTTCGGCTTCTTCTTCGCTAATGCCTAAGGCTTCAAAAACCGCCTTTTGCATATCCAAAGTATTGATACGCAGTGAACCACCACCAATTTCTGTGCCATTTAATACCATGTCATAGGCGATGGATAGGGCAGTTTCTGGGCTGTTTTTCATCTCTTCTACCGTGCCTTTGGGGCGGGTAAATGGGTGGTGAACAGATGTCCATTTGCCATCATCGGTTTCTTCAAACATCGGGAAATCTACCACCCACAGCGGTGCCCACTCGCAGGTCAATAGATTTAAATCCAAACCTAATTTGACACGCAGTGCGCCCATGGCGTCATTGACCACTTTGGCTTTGTCTGCCCCAAAGAAAATGATGTCGCCGTTTTGGGCTTCGGTGCGCTTGATGAGCTCTACCAGTACATCATCGGTCATGTTTTTGATGATGGGTGATTGTAGCCCTGACTCTTTGTCCACGCCGTTATTGATGTTGGCGGTGTCATTGACTTTGATATACGCCAAGCCTTTTGCCCCATAAATGCCAACAAACTTGGTGTAGTCGTCAATTTGTTTACGGGTGATTTCACCACCATTAGGCACACGCAAAGCAACCACACGACCTTTGGGGTCTTGGGCAGGTGTTGAAAACACTTTAAATTCCACGTTTTGCATGATGTCCGCCACATCAACCAGCTTTAAGGGAATGCGTAAATCGGGCTTATCGGACGCATAATCACGCATCGCATCGGCGTAGGTCATGCGGGGGAAAGTGTCAAATTCCACGTTTAACATGGTTTTGAACAATTCTTTGGTCAAACCTTCAGCGATGTTCATGATGTCATCATCTGACAAAAACGAGGTTTCAATATCAATTTGGGTAAATTCTGGCTGACGGTCGGCACGCAAATCTTCATCACGGAAGCATTTGGCAATTTGATAATAGCGGTCAAAGCCTGCCACCATCAATAATTGCTTAAATAATTGTGGTGATTGTGGTAGGGCAAAAAATTCACCTTGATGGGTGCGTGATGGTACCAAATAATCACGAGCGCCTTCTGGGGTGGCACGGGTCAATACGGGCGTTTCTACGTCCAAAAATCCGTGGTCATCAAGGTATCTGCGAATGACCGACGTGGCTTTGGCACGAAACACCATGCGCTCTTGCATTTGTGGGCGGCGCATATCAAGGAAGCGATATTTTAGGCGCAGCTCTTCTGAAACGTTGATGTTGTCATCGTTTAAAGGAAAGGGTGGGGTGTCTGATTTGGCAAGCGTTTCAATCTCTTTGGCAAGCAGTTCAATGTTACCACTGACCATGTTTTTGTTTTCGGTGCCTGCATAACGTGCACGCACACGCCCTGTGATTTTTAGGACGTATTCAGAGCGGGCAGCGTCTGCGGTGGCAAAGGCTTCTGGGGTGTCAGGGTCAATCACCACTTGCAACAGTCCATTACGATCACGCATATCCAAAAAAATTACCCCGCCATGGTCGCGACGACGATGTACCCAGCCCACCACGGTGATGGTTTGGTCAATGTATTTTTCGGTAACACTACCGCAATATTCTGTACGCATAATAAGCCCTAAATTAAAATTATAAAAAGAAACGCTACATTATGCCTGTTAATGGCTTACACTGCAAGAAAAAAATTTATGTTTTGGGTGCTGTTTGTGGTGGAATTTTGTTTTATTGACATTTGGGGTAGGGGCTGTTAATCTTGGCTGATAGGTTGGTTTTTTCATTTTTATAATTCTTAATATTTCATCAGTTTAGGATAATATGTGGATAACTTAAACATTATTTACCTGATAGGATCGATATTGATCTTTGCCAGTATCATGACCAGCACTTTATCGGCAAGACTTGGTATGCCCTTGCTTTTGTTCTTTTTGGCGGTGGGTATGCTGGCAGGTGAAGAAGGGGTTTTGGGCATTGCCTTTGATGGCTATCCCATGGCAAATTTTTTGGGTCAGGCGGCATTGGCGTGCATTTTGCTTGATGGGGGATTGCGCACGTCTTTTCGCTCTTTTCGGGTGGGACTAAAACCTGCGGTGGTGTTGGCAAGTTGGGGAGTAATTGCCACGGTATTGGTTTTGGGGCTGTTTATTGCACACCTGACGGGGCTGGATTGGCGTGTGGGGCTGTTGATGGCGGCGATTGTTGGCTCAACGGACGCAGCGGCGGTATTTAGTTTGCTGCGTAATGGGGGGGTAAAGCTTAACGACCGTGTGCAGGCGACGCTAGAAATTGAGTCGGGCGCTAACGATCCGATGGCTATTTTGCTGGTAACGGTGATGATTGCGCTAAACATCGATCCCCAAAGTCAAACCATCGCCAGTATCATTGGTATGCTCATCAGTCAAATTGGTATTGGCTTGGTGATTGGGCTTTTGTCGGGTTATGTGCTGTCCAAACTGTTGCCCAAGGTTTATTTGGCGGAAGGTATGTACGCCATTTTGATTTTGTCGGCGGGGCTGGCGGTGTTTGGCTTTACCAACTTATTGGGTGGCAGTGGCTTTTTGGCGATTTATTTGGCAGGCGTGATCATCGGCAACCACAAAATACGAGCCACCGAACACGTGCTTCGGGTGATGGACAGTTTTGCGTGGCTGTCGCAAGCGGTGCTGTTTGTCATGCTTGGGCTTTTGGTGTTGCCATCTAGTTTGCTTGAAGTGTGGCATTATTCGCTGTTTATTTTCTTATTTTTGCTGTGTGTGGCACGTCCTTTTGCGGTGTTTAGCAGTCTTTTGCCTTTTGGCTTTAAAAAAAATGAAATTGGCTTTATTTCGTGGGTTGGGCTTCGGGGCGCTGTACCCATTACGCTTGCCATTTTGCCCGTAACCAATGGGGTGGAATACGCAAGTTTTGCTTTTAATATTACGTTTGGGGTGGTGATTTTGTCTTTGTTGGTGCAGGGCGCTACCATTCCATTTATGTCTCGAGTGTTTAGGGTGTGGGTGCCTACCGATGGCGAGCCCAAAGCCGAACATGAAATTTGGGTGGGCGATCAAGCCAACATTACTTTGTATGAATTTGAAGTAAAAACAGGGGCATTTGCCATAGGCAGACATCCGCAAAACATTTCCGATAAGGTTAATCCCGATCAAATTGCGGTATTTGCACTGGTGCGTCATGGGCGACTGGTCAATATCAAAGATGACACCATTTTGAAGGTAGACGACGCTGTATGGTATGCCCTAAAAGGCGACAATCACGCTTCTGCCATCGCCAGAGTGTTCAATAACACCGCCACGCAGTATCAAAAAAGCAGTGAATTTTATGGTGGTTGGCTGCTTTCGCCCCATGTACGCATTGCTGATTTGCCGTTTTATAAGTCCACCATTCGTCCTTATGAAAACAAAACAGAACAAAACAAATTCGTTGCTGCTTTGGATTCTTGGGTGCTGTTTAAGCAAAACAGTGAAACCTTGACGGGGGTAGATGATGAGCTTTTGGAAACCTTAAGTAAGGCAAAAAACAAAACCATCGCCGAATTTATCATGGATCATTTGACCACCGAACCTGTCAAGGGCGACCGAGTGCGTCTTAATGACACATGGTCTTTGGTGGTGCGTGATGTGGACGCACAAGGCAGACTTCGCAGTGTGGGGGTAAGAAAGTCGCCCAAAGAATGATATTGAGCGAATAATTGGGGATAAAAGGTCATCTTTAAAAATGACAATTTATCCCTATTAATATCACCTATCCATCTGATTTAGGAACATTCATGTTATTTCACACCAACAAAAAACCCAGTCAAATGCACATCGTGCACCTAAACCAAGTTCAAAAAGAACACCAAGACGCCCTACAAAAATCCCTAAAAAACACCACCAAAGGCAAAAAATGCTGTTTTAAATCCTTATGTAAAACCAAAACCACAAAAACCAATACCCCCAAAAGCGACAGCCATGTGTTTGTGCTGGACTTTGATGGCGATATCAAAGCGTCGGCAGTAGAGCATTTGCGTGAAGAAATTACTGCCGTGATTGCCAGCGCCAAAAAGGGCGATGAAGTCGTCGTACGCCTAGAAAGCGCAGGCGGGCAGGTCAATAGTTATGGCTTAGCGGCGGCGCAGCTTGCTCGGCTAAAAGACGCAGGGCTTATTTTGACCGTGTGCGTGGACAAAGTGGCGGCCAGTGGCGGTTATATGATGGCGTGTGTGGCAGACAAGATACTTGCCAGTGATTTTGCCATTGTAGGTTCGGTGGGGGTGATTTCGCAGTTGCCTAATTTTCATGAATTTTTAAAAAAGCACGACATCGCCTTTGAAACTTTTACCGCAGGCGAGTACAAGCGTACCGTTACCATATTTGGCGAAAATGACGACAAAGACCGCAGCAAACACCAAGAAGACATTAACCGCATTCATGAATTGTTTAAAGCCTTTGTCAAAAAACACCGCCCAAGCCTAGACGTAGAAAAAATCGCCACGGGTGAATTTTGGTTTGGGACAGACGCTTTGGCGTTGGGGTTGGTTGATGAAATTGCCACATCGGACGCTTATATTGTGTCGCTGATGAACACCCATCAAGTGTTTGCCCTAAATACACGCACCAAGCCCACATTGGCAGAAAAATTGGGGCTTTCTGAGCAATTAAGTTTGGGTATGCAAAAAATGGCTCAAGTTGGCACAGACAGCGTGTCGCAGTTGATCCAAAAAATTAAAACGCCAACGTTATAAGGCATAGCAATTTATAACAATCTGCGTTAAAATAATCCGTTTTTAGGGCGTATCCATGTTGGTGCGTCCTTCATTATTTATCAAATTGAGTGATTATGAAAAAATTAGAAGCCTTATTTGCCAAAGCCGATAAATTTGGGCGGGTGATTGCTAACCGTTTTAATAAAATCAAAGATTTAAATGACATTCGTGGTGTCGGTCAAGGCAAGACGGTGCTTATCACGGGGGCGAGTTCAGGGCTTGGGGCGGCGATGGCTCGCAAATTTGCCTTTTTGGGTTATGATTTGGCAATCTGTGCCAGACGCTTGGATCGCCTTGAAAACCTAAAAGCAGAACTTGAAAATCAATACGGCATCAAAGTGGCGGTCAAAACTTTGGACGTAACCATTTATGATGACGTGCCTGCGGTGTTTGAAGCGTTTGCCGAAGAACTGGGCAAACTAGATAAAATCATCGTCAATGCTGGCGTGGGCGACAGTCGGGTCATCGGACATGGTCGCTTTAATATCAACCGTGCCACCGCTGAAACCAACTTTATTGCCGCATTGGCTCAATGTGAAGCCGCCATGCAGATTTTTCGCCGTCAAAATAGCGGACAGTTGGTGGTGATTTCTAGTATGTCGGCGGTGCGAGGCTTGCCAAGACACTTAACCACTTATGCCGCCGCCAAAGCGGGGCTTGCTGCCCTTGCCGAAGGGATACGAGCGGACACCATTCAAGAAAAACTGCCGATCACTGTTTCTACCATTTTCCCCGGTTATGTGCGTACTGATCTCAATATTGGCGCCAAATATTTGCCATTTGAAGTGGAAGAAGACGAAGGGGCGGACGTGATTGTCAAAGCCATTGAAGCGGGCGTGGACGAAGCTTATGTGCCGTCTTGGCCGTGGCTGCCGATTGGTTTAGGCATGAAATATTTGCCCCTTAGAATGATTGCTCGTTTTATGTAAAAGGCTTAAAAGTACCAACAAAAAGACTTCTTTAAAGGAAGTCTTTTTATTTGCTTGTTGCTTGTTATTTACTTGGTAAGATTAGCTGACCCCGCTTATTAAAAAAGTGTCTGATGATCAGCAAGGAAGATATCGTACATGACAGCATACTGCCCGTACAAATAAAAAACATGGTAACGATCTGATAGCGCACCGCCCCTGTGGGTTCTATGCCTGCCAAAATTTGCCCTGTCATCATACCAGGTAAGCTTACCAAACCAACTATCATCATGGAGTTGATGGTGGGGGTCATGCCGTTGATGATACCAGATTTGATTAGGGCGTAGGTGGCTTCATAAGGCGTGGCGGATAGGGCAAGTAGGGTGGTGATTTGTGAGCGTTTGTCGTGGATGTTGTTAATCAGTTCGTTGCTGGTCAAACTGATGGCGGTCAAAGAATTACCCAAAATCAACCCCAATATTGGGATAATGAATTGGGGGGTGTGCCAAGGGCTGACTTTTAGGACGACAATGATGGCAAGTAAAGTAACGACAGTGGTCGCCACACTTAAGGAAATGATGGTGTCAAACAGCAGTCCTTGGTAGGGGCGTTTGATACGGTTTTTGGCGGCAAAGGACGCAATCAAGGTCATCAAGGTAAGCATGCTAAGTACTTGCCATGCGCTGCTGCCTGCAAATACCCATGCCAAAACCAGTCCGACCAAGCTTAATTGAATGGTGGTGCGTAATGCGGCAATGATTAACGTTTTGCCCAAAGACAGCTTAAGCCCCCAAGAAATGCCCAAAGCGATAAACATCATCATACTTGCAAGCAATACATCAAATAAAGACAAATTGCCTGCCAATTCATTCATGGGTCAGCACTCCTGCATTCATGCGCCACACTTTAGCGTCTAGGGCGCTGATGTGTTCGTGTGTGTGCGTTATCCAAATAAAAGCATTTTGGGGGCTGTGCCAATTTAAAATCAGTGCCATCAGCTTGTCGGCGGTTTGGGGATCTAGGGCGGACGTAGGCTCGTCCAGCAGTAATATGCGTGGCGAAAGCTGTAACGTACGCAAAATGTTGATCAGCTGTTTTTGTCCGCCTGACAGCACATCGCTGTCTTTGTCTAACAAGTCAGGCGATTGTCCCAATGCCTTTAAATGGTTGATATGAAAAGATTTATCAAAGGTTTTATGTTTGTGTTCTTTAAGGCTAAAGGGAAACTGTAAGTTTTCTAAGACGGTTTCGCCACTTAAATTGCTGTTTTGCAAGATAAGAGCGACTTGACTGCGGTAATGGGCAGGCGTGATTTGCCAAATGGGTGTGCCTTGATAGGTGATGTGTCCTGTGATGGGTAATAAATCCGCCAAGGCGTGCAGCAATAAGGATTTTCCTGAACCTGATTGCCCAATCAGCACCACTTTGTCGCCTGCGTGTAGCGTCTCACAAGCACCAGACAACAAAGGCTTGTCATGAGCGGACAAAGACACGTCAAATTCGAGTAGTGGTTTGGTGTTATAAGGCATTTTTAAAGACATCAGGCAGACGATAAGGGCGCAAACCATTGGGCGTATTTTGTACGCAAGCCAACGTAATCGTGCCTGTACTGGCGACCTTGCCATGAGTAAAGGCTTCACGGCTGGCATAAATGCTTTGTTGTATGATTAGGCTTGCCGACCGCAAAACTACGCTATCAATGGTAACGATCAAGCGGTCATCAACGTGCAAGGCAAGTTTGTAATCCAAGCTTGCGTGGCTGACGACAAAATGTACTTTGCCTTGACCTGTGCTGTTGCCCGTTTCATCAAAAAAATAGCCATCAAAACCCAAAGACTTCAACCAATCACGGCGACAATTTTCAAAAAAAGTCAAATGGTTGGCGTGGTATACGATACCGCCTGCGTCCGTGTGATTGATATATACTTTGTATTCACTTTGAAAATAAGGTGTCGCCATAAACTTTCCGATACATGGTGAACAAAGGTTTTATTTTACCTTGTTTTGTGAAATTATTGCAATCGTTGCGCATAATTTTGTTAGAATAGGGCAAATTTTTAAGTAAAGTACATATCATGACCACCTTTGTTAGTTTTAACATCAATGGACTGCGAGCCAGACCACACCAATTGCAAGCGGTAAAAGACTTATTGGGCGCTGACATCATCGGACTGCAAGAAACCAAAGTGCACGATGAAGCCTTTCCTTTACAGATGGTGCAAGATTTGGGCTATCATGTGGCTTTTTTTGGGCAAAAATCCCATTATGGGGTGGCGATTTTATCCAAAATGCCGCCCATATTTGTGCAAAAAGGGTTTCCTTTTGCGGACGAAGGCAGCCAAAGACGTTTGATTCATGCCCGTTTTGATGTGGGTGGACGGCTTGTTGATGTGATTAATGGCTATTTTCCCCAAGGAGAAAGTCGTCATCACGACACAAAATTTCCCATGAAACAGGCGTTTTATGCCGATTTAAGTCGTTATATCAAGGCGTTGCAAGAGCAGGGTAGGCAGTTGATTGTGATGGGCGACATGAATGTGGCACCTGCTGATTTGGACGTGGGAATAGGGCAGGCGGCGCAAAATCGCTGGTTGGCACAGGGCATTTGTTCTTTTTTGCCAGAAGAGCGAGCGTGGTATGAAACACTGATGGCACAGGGGCTGACCGACACTTATCGGCAATTTTATCCAGAAAATCATGAGTTTAGTTGGTTTGATTACCGCTCCAAAGGCTTTGACGATGTGCCCAAAAGGGGGCTGCGCATTGACCATATTTTGTGCAGTGATGGGCTATCTGCCGATTGCGTGGACGCAGGGATCAGTCATGACATTCGGGGACTGGAAAAACCTTCCGATCACGCACCCGTTTGGGCAAAATTTCATTTCTGACAACAAAACATTAAGGCGGGCAAGTTCCGCTTTAATTTTTATTATTTTATTTAACATAATCCTTGTTGTTCCTTAAAAGCTCCCTAAAATACCGTGTCCAAAGATATTTGCTTAAAAATTTATTTAACATAATCTGTTTTTTTTAATATTAAAAACCAACTTAAAAGAAAAATCAAAATTTAAAATACTTTAGAAAAATTATAAAACCTATAACATTTATAAAAAAATAAATTAACCACATCATTTAACAAAAATTTAAAAAGAGTAGAGTAGTCAAAATTTAATTTCATTAAATTCAATCAAAAATCAAACATATAATAAGTTGCTTGATTTTTTGGCAGGCTATCAAGTACAATGAACCAAATTTTAAACATCAAGGTTAATCATGAAAATTTTTGCCATCATGACATTGGCGGTCAGCACCTTATTGTTGCAGGGCTGTGTCCATAAGCTCGTTACTGTGCCTGTGGGGATTGCCTACAAAACCACCAAAGGCGTTGTCAAAGGTACGGCCGCCGTTGCCAAAGCGGTTATCCCCGGTGATAGCGACGACGATGACGACAAGAAAAAAGATAAAGACGACGACTAAAATTTACCGCATTACAAAAACAAAAAACCTGCCATAACGACAGGTTTTTTATGATTTTAGGGTAGATTAAATCATAGAAATCATTTTTCTACCCATTGGCGGATTTTTTCACGCTCTTCTTCACTGGAATTTAACCAAAGCTGCATAAAGCCATCTAAATTATCTTTTGCGACTGGTTGGCTTGGCTGACTTGTTGGCACGCCTGCTGTGGCAGTTGTTTTTGGTGCGGGGCTAGCTGGGGTTTGAGCTGTTGGTGCTTGATTCAAAGAAGCGATGGCTTGCTGATTGGCATTGATGGCGTCATTACGTCCGAACATATTTCCCAATGATGAAAAAAAGCCTTCACGTTTTTCTGTATTGGTTTCTTGGGCGATTACTTGACCGTTATGGCTGATGGCAAGTGTTGGGGATTTGACGTATTCTTTGGCGTCTTGATAATGCGTGGGCTGGTTTGGCATGGTTAATTGATACGTTTGGTTGTCCGCCAAATCAGCAGTAACCGTTACGTTTGCCGATTTTAAATAATCATGGTCGCCACGGGTCAAATCAAACAAACGATCATAACGAGCGGTGATCACGTGTCGTCCTGCTTCCAGATTGAATTCACGCTTTAAAGGTTGTAGGGCGTTGTGGCGAACTTCCTTACCGTTGATGGCGGTTACTTTAATATAATTATCCACCAATAATTTTGCCTGCGCAAAGGCATTTGACGTATAAACGACAGACAATGCAAGCAGGGCTAATGTAAGTTTTTTCATGCAAAATTCCTTGTAAAAAGGGGAGTAAAGAAAGTATTAAAATGACTACGGTTCATCAATGACGGCGATGTATTTGTCAATTTCTAAAGACAAGGTTTGTTCATCGATGATCTGTTTGATTTCTTGGGTGGTTTTTTTGGAGACTTGCACCCGAGATAAATGTGTCAAAAGTGGCGCAATTTGATTGAGCACTGTAACAATATCGCCAGCTTTCCAAGGACCATAATACAGCAAATACTCAAAAATTTCATCAGGCAATCGCCAGTTTTTGCGCCTTAAAATGGCGTGCAAAATCGCCTGTCGGTCGCTTATTTCTTCGCCATCTGGCATACGCATGGCAGGAGCAAGCGACAAACGTGTCAATAAATCCAAAAGCCCAACGCCCAACTCTTTGGCGGGATTGTCCGCAATAAAAATCAGCTGTTTTTGGTCTTTGCGAATGCGGTTAATTAGATGAAATAACGCTTCTTGCCATTCATCACTTTGGCTGACCGCCTGTATGTCGTCCAAAATGATCAAATCAAAACTTTCAAGCCCCATTAGTGCGCTGCTGCCATCATCGGAATTTATCATGTCAATCAGCGACACACAAATGACCGTCTTACCTTGAGCGGTGTATTTGTCCGTGATTGCCATCGCCAAATGGGTTTTGCCCACGCCTTTATCGCCAATGATGTACAATTCTTGCAGCTGCCCCTGATATAAGGCATTGACTGCGGTGATGATGGGTTTATAGCCAAACGAGCTAAAATCATCAAGGCTGGCATCTTGACGTACATCAAGATTATCTAAAGATGGTTGAAATGGACGAGTGGTGGTCATTAGGGTTTAAAATTGTTGATTGTTGGCATAAATGCATTATATATAACACATTTATCGCCATATTTGCAAATGATTTGATACAATTTGATAAAAAGCAAATACAAACTAAATTTGTTCTGCACCAAACGTATCACATACGGAGATGTCGCCTGACTCAAAGCCCCGATAAAACCAATATTTGCGCTGCTGACTGGTGCCATGCGTAAAGCTGTCAGGCACGCTGTGTCCACGGGCTTTGTTTTGTAGGTAATCATCACCAATTTTTTCGGCAGCGTCCAAAGCTTCTTCAATGTCGCCTTTTTGTAAAAATTGGGTGCGTTTTTGGTTTTGGTGCGCCCACATGCCTGCAAAACAATCGGCTTGTAATTCTTGACGTACCGACAGTTGGTTGGCTGTTTTTTGGCTCGCCTGCGCTTGGGCTTGACGAACTTGACTTGAAATGCCAAGCAACGTTTGTACATGATGACCGACTTCATGGGCAATCACATAAGCTTGAGCAAAATCGCCCGCCTGATCAGAACGAGAAAGTTCGGTACTGCCGCCTTGTTCGCCCGTGATGTCCATTTGTCTTTTCATGTCGGCAAAAAAGTTGGTGTCCAAATAGACTTTTTGGTCGGCAGGGCAATAAAATGGACCACTGGCAGACGTTGCAGCGCCACAAGCAGACTGCACCGAACCTGAAAACATCACCAATTTTGGTGGCTGATAAGTACCGCCCAATTTGGCAAAAATCGGTGTCCAAACATCTTCGGTGTCAGCAAGCACCGTGGCAACAAATTCACGAGCTTCGGCTTGGCTTGCCGTTTCGGTGGCGGGTGCGTTGGCTGTTTGGGTTTGGGTCTGCATTTGTTCGGCGACCCCAAGCGTGGTTTGCGGATCAACGCCAAACACTTTCCACAAAATCAACGCAATGATGATACTGCCAATGCCTATCCCGCCTGCTTTTTTGCCGCTGCCGCCGCCACGTCGGTCTTCAACGTTACTGCTTTGTCTGCGCCCTTTCCACTGCATAAATCCCCCAGTCATCACAAATTAAAAGCTGTATTATAAGGCTTTTAATCAAAGTTTGGTTAATATTTTGTAAAAGCGCTGTTTATTTAATTTCCCAAGTGGGGGTGGTGGCGTCCACATCTTGCGGTGCTTGTACTTTTGGATTGATACCAATGGCTAACTTTTTGTACCAAGGCGACGCTTCATAAGCTCCACGATTGGCGATGGCTTCTGCTTTTTTCTTGTTTAAAGCGCCCTTATGTATGACATAAACGGTTTTGCTGTCGCTGGCGATGGTTTTGGCGTTCTTGTCCATGATGATGGCGGTCAAAGTGTACTCGCCTGCAATCAAGTCGGCAGTAGAGATGGTGGCGGTCAATCCATCAGCCACCACTTTATCATTTAATAAAATGGCTGCCGTTTCTTCTGAGCTTAGGGCAGGACTGGCAACGGCTTTGACTTCGATGTTTTGACTAAAACGATGATAAGCACGAGACTTTGCCGGTTCTACAATTTGAACGTTTGCCCAAGCAGGCGCACAAGCAAAAACCGCCGCCACCAATAAGTATTTTAATTTCATGGTAAATTTTCCAAATCAATAAATATTTTTCAAATAAAGCTGCTTTATTTTACCCAAATCCCCCGCAAAAACAAAACGACATAAGCCAAAACTTATGCCGTTTATCCCATTTGGTCAAACTTTAGCAGCGATAATACATTTCAAACTCTAAAGGATGTACCGCTTCGTTAATGCGCTGTACTTCTTGCATTTTAAGATTGATGTAAGCGTCAATCATTTCTTTGCTAAATACATCGCCCTTTAACAAAAAGGCATGGTCTTCTTTTAGGGCATTGAGTGCCACTTCTAGATTTTCGGCAACGGTGGGGATCAGTGCTTCTTCTTCGGGTGGCAAATCGTATAAGTTTTTGTCTGCCGCTTCGCCTGCGTCAATCTTATTTTCAATGCCGTCAATGCCCGCCATCAACAGCGCCGCAAAACACAAATAAGGGTTGGCAGCAGGATCGGGGAAACGAGCTTCAATGCGTACTGCTTTTGAGCTAGAAACGTGCGGAATGCGAATGGACGCTGAGCGGTTGGACGCAGAATACGCCAGTTTGATGGGCGCTTCAAAATGTGGCACAAGGCGTTTATAGCTGTTGGTGCTTGGGTTGGTGATGGCGTTTAGGGCACGAGCGTGCTTGATGATACCACCGATAAAGTACAAAGCGGTCTTGGAAAGTCCTGCGTATTCGTCGCCAGAAAAGGTATTTACCCCATCTTTTGAAATGGAGATATGAACGTGCATACCACTGCCGTTATCGCCCACCAAAGGCTTTGGCATGAATGTGGCGGTTTTGCCAAATTGATTGGCGACGTTTTGCACGATGTATTTAAATTGTTGTACTTCGTCGGCTTTTTTGACCAAGGTATTAAAAGACACACCGATCTCAAGCTGACCTGACGCCACTTCGTGATGATGAACTTCCACACGTTCCTCGCCCATGACTTCAGCAATGCGCTCACACATCACCGCACGCATGTCATGATAATGATCGATGGGGGGTGTGGTGGCATAAGCACCTTTGACGGCAGGACGCTGACCGCTGTTGCCCCACGAATAGTCTTTGCCTGTGCTCCATGCCGCCGCTTCACTGATGACGGTGTTTCTTGCCCCAGACATATCAATGTCCCATTTGACTTCATCAAACACAAAAAATTCAGGTTCAGGGCCAACAAATACCGTGTCGCCAATGCCAGTGGATTTTAGGTAAGTTTCGGCACGGCGAGCGATGGAGCGTGGGTCTTTGCTGTAGCCTTGCATGGTGTTTGGCTCAATGACATCACACACCACCACCACGGTAGGCACTTCATAAAAAGGATCAAGATACGCCGTATCGGGGTCGGGACGCAAAATCATGTCGGACGCTTCCACGCCTTTCCAGCCTGCCACGCTAGAAGCGTCAAACATTTTGCCGTCTTCTAAGGTGTCTTCGTCCACGCTGTGCGCAGGAAAAGTTAGGTGCATTTCTTTACCGTGGGTGTCGGTAAAACGAAAATCCACCCAACGGGCGTTAGATGATTCAATCAGATCAAACAATTTATTGGACACGGCTACTCCTAGTAAACCAAGTGATGACTTAAAATGATAAACATAGATTTTAACAGAAAACGGCTAAGTTTTGGATAAATTATTGTACGAACTTGTGTGATTCACCATTGACATGAAAACTTGATGAAAAATTTACCCCAAATTTACCCCAAATTTACCCCAAATTGCAATGTGTGTTGAAAATGTGTTTGGCTTTGGCTCGCCTGCTGTATTTATAAAACAGTAATGGTATAATCCAAATTTTTAACACTGGAAAATCGCCATGAAATTACGTTTTGTTTTACCTTTGCTTGCCAGCCTGCCTTTATTTTTTCAGACGTCTTTTGCAGAAGTCAATTACAACCAAATCAGCCTAAGTTCACAAGTCAGCCAAAACGTTGCCAATGATGAACTCAACGCCACACTGTCCAAAACCGCCCAAGCAGCAACCGCTGGTGCCCTAAACAAAACCTTAAATGAAACGCTTAACCAAGCCCACACCATCGCCAAAAAATACCCTGACGTTAAAGTTACCACAGGCAACCACAGCACCTATCCCCGTTATAATAATGCTGGCAAAATCATCGGTTTTACTGGCAGCGCCAGCATTCAGCTAAAAAGCGCCAACCTTGAGCAAGCAGGCGAGCTGCTTGGGCAATTGCAGTCATTATTGACTTTGGATAATTTAAGTTTTGCGGTATCGGACAGCGCCCGTGAACGCATTGAACAAGAAATGATGATCAAAGTCGCCCAAAAATTCCAAACCGACGCCAAAACCCTAAGCCAAGCCTTAGGCGCTAAAGATTATAAGATTGTCCATATCAGCCTACAACAACAAAACTCATATCACGATTATGATCGCTTTGTTTTTTCGGCAGCAAAAGCCGTTGCTGCTGACGCTTCAGCGCAGCCAGAGCTGTCATCGGGCGAAAGTAAGCTGGGTTACACCGCATCTGGCACCATTGAACTTGTCAAATAGTCCAAGCCATGCGTCATCTCGCCTGCCTGACTAATTTTTGTACAAAATTTCAGACAAATCAGGCAAAACATTTGCTATTGTTGGCGATTTGGCGCATAATAACTTTTCACGATTAAGATTTTTTGTGGATATTATGAAAACTTTATTTGCTCCTAAGTTAAAATTGGCGCTGCTGCCTTTGGCGTTGGGCGCTGCATTGCCAAGTTTTGCGGCAGAAACCCTTGATCAAGCAACCATCAGCGCCGAAGCTGACATCAGTTATGGCGATGTACAAATTCCCACCGTTGCCGAAACCAACACGGACAATTCCGCCATCAACAGCATTGAAAAAGACGGCAAACGTTATACCACTTACAATTTATCCAGTTATGCCAAACAGGTCAATGGCTCAACGTGGTCGCCCAACATGAAAGTCAATTCTGCCATGACCGTCAAAATGCAGGTGCTACTAGACTGGAATCACGCCTCCCCCGGTCCCATTGATGGCGGTTGGGGCATGAACAGCAAAAAAGCTTTGACCAATTTTCAAAAAATTCAAGGCTTGCCCGCCACCGGCAAAATGGACGAAGCCACTTGGAAGGCTTTAACCGACCACATTGACAGCAGCGAACCTGTACTGGTGTCTTATACCATCACCAAAGAAGACGTAAACACCAAATTTGCGCCCTTGCCATCAGGGGCTGAAGCTCGCTCCAAGATGAAAGGGCTGTATTATGAAAACATCATAGAAATGCTTGGCGAGCGTTTTCATATGGACGTGGCATACCTAAAAAAACTAAACCCCAACAGCAATTTCAAAGCCGGCGATGTCATCACAGTCATCAACACAGGCAAACCTTATTCAGGCAAAGTTACCCGTGTGGTTGCTGACCGCAGCCAAAAAGTGCTTTATGCTTATAATGGCAATAAACTGGTCGCCACCTACCCAACAACCATTGGTGGATCGGCAACAGCCACCCCCGGTGGTACTTATAAAATCGTCAATAAGGTCAAAAACCCCCACTACAAAGCCACGGTAGATAAAGACAGCGGCAATCCCAAATCGTATATCCTGCCCCCCGGACCTAATAGTCCCGTAGGTGTGGTATGGATGGGACTAAGTAAGCCCAGCTACGGCATTCATGGCTCGCCCATTCCTGAAGGCATTAGCCGTCAAGCGTCTTTGGGCTGTATTCGTCTGACCAACTGGGACGTCTTAGAGCTGTATGCTAACATCAACCAAGGGGCGACGGTAGAAATTAAATAACACAAAAAAACCTGCTCATGTTTGGGCGGGTTTTTATAATTTGGACTTTTGTTTTTTTTAATAGTTTGGAGTTTTGTATGAATGAATTAACTGCGCTATCGCCCATTGATGGTCGTTATGCGTCCAAAGCCGACAGCTTGCGTCCTTTTTTGTCCGAATATGGACTTATTAAAGCTCGTGTTACCGTAGAAGTACGCTGGTTACAGTCTTTGGCACGCCATGACGACATCAAAGAGCTTGCCCCCTTTGATGAAGATACCCATGCTTTTTTGGATAAAATCGTTACAGAGTTTAGCAAAGCGGACGCTTTGGCGGTCAAAGACATCGAACGCACCACCAACCACGATGTCAAAGCGGTGGAATATTTTTTAAAAGACAAATTTCGCCAAAATCCCAAATTGGCAGACAGTTTAGAATTTATCCATTTTGCTTGTACGTCCGAAGACATCAATAACTTGTCTTATGCGCTGATGTTAAAAGACAGCCGTGAATTGGTGGTGGGGCAAATGACCGCTTTGGTGGACGCCATCGCCAATCTTGCCAGCGCTCATGCAGGCGTGCCCATGCTGTCTCGTACGCACGGACAAACGGCAAGCCCGACCACTTTGGGCAAAGAAATGGCAAACGTGGCATACCGTTTGGCTCGTCAAGTCAAACAGTTTAAAGCGGTGGAACTTTTGGGTAAAATCAATGGGGCGGTCGGTAACTATAACGCCCATTTGTCGGCATATCCCGACATTGATTGGCAGTCGCACGCCCAAAACTTCATCACAAACGATTTGGGGCTGACTTTTAACCCTTATACCACACAAATTGAGCCCCATGATTATATTGCTGAACTGTTTGATGTATTAAAGCGTTTTAATACCATTTTGATTGATTTTAACCGTGATGTTTGGCAATACATTTCACTGGGCTTTTTTAAACAAAAATTAAAAGCAGGCGAAGTGGGCAGTTCTACCATGCCCCACAAAGTAAACCCCATTGACTTTGAAAACTCCGAAGGTAATTTGGGGGTTGCCAATGCCATGCTTGCCCATCTTGGTGAAAAACTGCCCATTTCTCGTATGCAGCGAGATTTGTCGGATTCTACCGTACTGCGTAACATCGGTGTGGGCTTTGCACAAAGCATGATTGCTTATGAAGCGTGTCTAAAAGGCATTGGTAAGCTAGAAGTCAATCCTGAACGTTTGGCGCAAGACCTAGACAACGCCCAAGAAGTGCTTGCCGAACCCATTCAAACCATCATGCGTCGCTACCGTGTAGAAAACCCTTACGAAAAATTAAAAGCACTGACCCGTGGTAACGCCATGACCCGTCAGATGATGCTTGATTTTATTGATGGGGGCGAGTTGGACGCTGTACCTGAAAGCGACAAAGCACGCCTAAGACAGCTCACGCCTGCCACTTATATTGGTAATGCCGATAAACAAGCAGAAAATCTAAAGGATTATTTAAAAACACTCATCTAAATTTGCGTTTAAGGTGTGATATGGCGGTCATGGTATCGCCATATTTTTTAGGAAACTATATGTTGAAGTCAATCATTATTTTAAAGGGTGCTTTCGTGATGGCGTTGAGCTTTGGTCAAAGCGCTTGGGCTTGTTCACCAAACCTACCCAATTATGGCAATTGTTTGCGTCAGCAGCAGCAAGCCCATCAAATGCAGCAGCAGTATCAAGCCATGCAACAGCAGGGCTATTATTATGAACCACGCTACGAAGAACCCATCGATCTAACCCCACCAAAAGCATTGATGGACAAAGCCCTAATTGCTGTCGCATTTAATCCTACAACGGGTGCGGTGGGTGTCATGAGTTTTGCTTATCACCAAAGTCAAACGCATTATCATTTTATGGCAGGTCAAGAGACATTTGCTCACGCATCTTGTGTTGCAAGAGACATGAATAAAAGTTTGGGTAAGATTAATCTAAAAGAAGCCGAGAAATTCATCAAAAAATATGGCAAGAAAAGCGATTGCCAAACCATCAAAAAAACAGATGGCTTAAATGAAAATCTTATCGCAATTTTACGGGGCAGATTGCCAAATGGTGAGTATCAGCTTTTTATGGCAACCCGCCCAAGTAACACGTATTTATACAACCAAGAACAACCTGAATTTCAATCATTGTTAGCCACTTGTCAAACCAAAGCATCGCAATGTGAAATTATTGGTCAATTTGGTGATAAAACTGAGCTTTATTAAGCGCCCCAAAAGCGATAAACTTCGCTCACTTTGGTTACGTCTATCACGCCACGAGCGATAAAATCTATCGTGCGTGGTAGCAACATATGTTCAAGTTTATGCACTTTTTCCTTTAGGGAGTCTGGGGTGTCATCAATACCAACTTCCAGTACCGCCTGCGTCAAAATTTGCCCTGCGTCCAATTCTGACGTAACCAAATGTACGCTACAGCCGTGCAATCTGTCACCTGTGTTTAATACCCGCTGGTGTGTGTCCAAGCCCTTATACTGGGGCAGCAGTGATGGGTGCAAATTAATCATCGGGCATGGCACGGCGTCTATAAACTCTGCCGACAGCACCCGCATAAACCCTGCCAGCACAATCACGTCAGGCGACCAAGTTTGTAGCTGCGTTAAGGCGTGCTTTTCAAAGGTTTTAATGCCCATGCGTTTGCCGGTGTCGGTATGCGACAACACCACCGTGTCAAGGCTTGCGTTTTTGGCACGGGTGATGGCATAAGCGTCTTTGACATTGCTGATAACCCCAACAATGTCAATGTCCAACGTACCCGCCTGCATACGGTCTATCAACACTTGCAGATTGCTGCCAGAGCCTGACACCAGTACGGCAATTTTTAGGCGTTTTTGTGCGTTTTTCACGAAAGCTCCTAAGGCACTAGCAATAAACCACAGGGTCGCTGCTGCGTGGGACGATTTGCCCAATTTGCCACACCGTTTCTCCTTGTGCGGTCAAAAATTCCGTGGCGGTCTGGGCGTGTTCTTTGGGTATTACCAGCACAAAGCCTACGCCACAGTTAAAGGTGCGTAGCATTTCAGATTGGGCGATGTTACCGCTTTTTTGTAGCCACGCAAATACTTTTGGGAACTGCCAAGTATTTAGGTCTATCTTGGCGGATAAATGTTCGGGCAGTACTCTGGGTAAGTTTTCGGTTAAGCCGCCGCCTGTGATGTGTGCCATGGCGTGAATGTTGGCGTTACCCAGCTGTTTTTGTAGGGCATTGACCGCTTTGACATAAATTTTGGTGGGTTTCATCAAGGCGTCAGCCAAGCTTTCATCGCCAAGCTGTGCAGTTTTTAACTCTGTGCCTGTAACTTCAATGACTTTGCGCACCAAAGAGTAGCCGTTGGAGTGTACGCCACTTGATGCCAAAGCCAATAAAACATCGCCTTCTTGGACGTTTTGTCCGGTGATGACTTCTTCTTCTTCAACCACGCCCACACAAAAGCCTGCCAAATCATAATCTTCATCTTGGTACATACCGGGCATTTCGGCGGTTTCTCCACCAATCAGTGCACAGTTGGCAAGCAAACAGCCGTCGCCAATGCCTTTGATGACAGACTCTGCCACATCAACATCAAGCTTACCTGTAGCATAATAATCAAGGAAAAATAAAGGTTCTGCCCCACAAACGAGCAAATCATTGACGCACATTGCCACCAAATCTTGACCAATGCTGTCATGACGAGAAAGCTCAAGCGCCAGCTTTAGTTTGGTACCAACCCCGTCCGTGCCTGACACCAATAAAGGAGATTTATAACCTTGTGGAATGCGACATAATGCCCCAAAACCCCCAAGTCCTCCAACCACCTCAGGGCGAGTGGTGGCTTTGGCAACAGATTTAATGCGAGAAACTAAGGCCTCGCCTGCGTCAATATCTACGCCTGCGTCTTTGTAGCTTAATGAAGTTGTCATGGATTCTCTCTATAAAAGGGGAGTAAAAAGAAGAATGGATAGCCGTTTATTGTAGCAGAACACCCCTTTTGGTTCAAGAATTGCCAAGACAGCGAATGAACTTTTGCGCTTTTGTTGCCTTTTTTCATTGTAATGTTATAATATTTCACTTTTTACTGACTGGGAAGTGAAAATGTCTTTATCTGTATCCATTCCTTTTAAAAAAACAGCGCTTACTTGTTTTTTGATGACGCTTTTATATGCGCCTGCCTACGCCCAAGACGCAGCAGAGCCCCATGTTGTGTTGGAAGACATGGTGATTTATGTCAATAAAAACAAACCCATATCCGCCCTTGCTTTTTATGACAGCCAAAAGGCAAGCGACGGCGTGATTGAGCAAAGCACCCTAAGACACAAAGCCGCCACTTTGGGAGACGCTTTGTCGGGAGAACTTGGCATACACAGTAACCCCTTTGGGGCAGGGTCGTCCACGCCCGTGGTGCGGGGTCAAGAAGGGGTACGCCTAAAAATTTTACAAAATGGACTAGAAGCGACCGATATGTCCACTTTATCGCCTGATCATGTGGTGGGCGTGGATACTTTGCTTGCCACACAAGTGGAAGTGGTGCGGGGCGCTTCTACTTTGCTGCATGGCAGTGCGTCGGGCGCAGGCGTGATCAATGTGGTGGACGCTCGCATTGTAAAAACTCTGCCAGAAAAGCACGTTTCTACAGAAGGGTTTTTAAGGTTTAATGGCAATAACGATGAAAAAGTCGCTACGTCCGCACTGACGGTAAAACTGTCCGATAACTGGGTGGTACGGGGCGAAGGCTTATTTCGTAAGGCAAATCCTTATGAAGTGCCAGCCATCAATCTGGGAGAAACGCTGAATTATTTGCCCGATTCACAAAACCGCTCGCACACAGGGGCGCTTGGCATATCCTACATTCACGATAAAGGCTATGTCGGTATGTCTTATGCACTGCGTAAAGACAGATATGGTCTTATCGGGCATAACCACAAATTTGACCACTGTTCAGGGCACATCATTGACCCCTACAAAAATAACCCCGTACGCAGTTATTTGGCAGAATATCCGCACCTGATGGACGACAGCGACATGATTGACAACCACTTTCACTGCGGTTCAGATTATGATCACGACCCATCACACAGCCATGACAATCCTTATGGACATCAGCACGACCACACCCAGCAAGGCCCTTGGGTGGATATGCAAAGCAAAAGCACACGCCTGCAAGGGGAGCTGTACCAGCCATTTTGGGGGGTGGATAAGGCACAATTAACCTTGTCTTATGATGATTATCACCACGAAGAACACGACCACGGCAAACACATCAAAGACCCTGCATTTGGTACGGTATTTGTCAAAAGCAACACTGCCTATTATGACAAACAAGGGATAAATGGCAAATTCATGATGTATCACACGCCCACCCAACATCTGCAAGGGGTTATTGGGGTGCAATATCAAAGCCACAAAAACAGCGCCACCATTCCTTCTTTTGCAGAAAAAGTTTCCAACCGTTTGCCACTGGTTGCCAACACGCACACCCAAAAAGGCATTTTTGCGGTAGAACAATTCACCCTTGGCGATGTTAAACTAGAAGCAGGCGTGCGTTATGAAAACAGCAAAATCCCTGTGCATTACGACCACGAAAAGCTCGCTCGCCAAAAACGTGCCGGTCAGTGGCTACGTCAAGCTGACCCCGATTTAAGCACTTACCAAAAACACGCCACATCGTACGCCCTAAGCGGTATCTGGGACATCAATCCCAAATGGCAACTGGATGCTTCTTATTCGCACCTTGAACGTGTACCCACGCCGATGGAGCTGTATTATCATGGCAAAAACCTAGCCACCAATTCTTTTTTGTATGGCAACAAACATTTGGACAAAGAAATTTCAGACAATTATGAAATGGGCATAAGTTTTTCAGGGGATAAATGGCGCTACAAAGCCAGCGTTTATCGCAGTGGTTTTGATAATTACATTCATGCAGAAAATTTATACAAAAGTGGCAATTTATACCAAAGACGTTTTACTCAGTCCAAAGCCAAAATCTATGGGCTAGAAGGTCAAGTTTCTTATGACATTACCCCCAGTCATACCGTCAGTGTGTTTGGCGATTATACCAAAGGAAAATTATATGGATTTGCTCCTGTGTACGGCAACAAAATCTATGGAGAGCCGACCATCACATATTTAGACCCAACAGAATGCGGCGTAGAAAGAGACGACCCTGACTATGAAGACTTTTGCCGTGATGAAGATTATCCTGTGATTGGTGTAGATACTGTCCATCGCCCCGTGCGTCATGTGCCACGACTGTCTCCCATGCGTCTTGGGTTTAGATGGCAAGGCAAGTTTAATAATACCCACGCTCATTTAGAATACACCAAAGTATTTACCCAAAATGACACATCACTTGCCACCATCGTGCGCATACCAGCCGACAGTGAACGCCTAACGGTGCGTGAAGTGCCAGAAAACGCCACCCAAGGGTATCAACTATTAAATGTGGGCGTGGATTATCACCGCACTTGGGGCAAGACCGATTACACGGTATCACTTCGGGCAAATAATTTGCTCAATGAAAAAATTTATGTGCATAATTCATTTTTGCCTTATGTGCCACAAATGGGGAGAAATGTCAGTGTGGCGCTGGCATGGCAGTTTTAGCGGTTTTCATTTGGGATAAAATCCCCTAAAATAGGTGTATCTCAACCATGTTAAAGCCGTCATGTTTTATCCAACTTCCGATCCGTTTTTTCGCAGATTTGCCATTTTGCTGTTTTTGGGGGTGCTGTGCTATGTCATTTTTTTGGCAAAGTCGGTGATCATACCGTTCATTGTGGCGTTTATTTTGGCGTATGCACTCAACCCCTTGGTAACACTGCTTAGCCGTATCATGAGACGGTCGCTTGCCATTTTTGTGGTGTATGTGGCAGGCACCCTTTTGCTGACCATGGCGCTTGTGTGGCTGATTCCCAGTGTGTGGCGGCAGTTACAGTTTGTTTGGGAGTCCATACCGGCGATGGTGGTGTGGTATAACGAAGTGGCTCGTTTGTGGATTAATAAATACACAGGCAGTACGCTGATTGCTTTGGATTTGGACGTGGTGTCAGAATACCTTGTTAAATATGTGCAAGGCAATTATCAAGTTTCGGACGCTCGTTCCTTGCTTAAAAAGATTTTATCGTCAAGTTTGGGCATTGCCAACATTTTGGGCATTGTGGTGATGGTGCCGATTTTGATGGTGTATTTTTTGTTAAATTGGCAAGGTCGCCTAGATGCTTTGCTAAATGCCGTTCCCAAAGCATGGCAACCCAAAACCATACAAATCGCCAAAGATTGCGACACCGCTTTGATGAGCTTTATCAAAGGACAGCTGTCGGTGATGTTTTTGCTTGGCTGTATTTATGCAGGGCAGCTGCAACTGATCGGGCTAAAGCTGGGACTGATTATCGGTATCGGTGCAGGGATAGCCAGTTTTGTGCCTTATGTCGGGTTTGGCTTGGGGATCATTTGTGCGTTGGTGGCAGGCGTGGTACAGTTTGGCTTAGATCCTATGTATTTGGGCTTGATTGTTGGAGCGTTTTTGGTGGGGCAGGCGATGGAAGGTTATGTGTTACAGCCGCTACTGCTTGGCGACAAAATCGGACTGTCGGCGCTGTGGGTGATTTTTTCGGTATTGGCGGGAGCAAGTTTGCTTGGATTTGTGGGTATGCTGATTGCACTGCCTGTCTCGGCAATCATTAATGTGCTGTTTCGTCATGCTTATGGCGCTTATTTGCAAAGCGATTATTATAATAATTATCAAGGCAAATGACAGCCTTAAAAACAAAAAAGGGCAATGGCAGTCATTGTCCTTTTTTGTGGGTAATTTTTGTTAAAAAAATCCCCAAATCAGGGGAGATTTGGGGTGTAAACTCAGAAATCCTGAGTTAAAAATGGCGCAGCGGACGGGGCTCGAACCCGCGACCCCCGGCGTGACAGGCCGGTATTCTAACCAACTGAACTACCGCTGCTAAG
>JBHAZZ010000094.1:0-23720 GCA_041781275.1 Moraxella sp. | reverse complement strand
TTGGCTCATGCGGAAACAGCGCTTTGACTGCCACCGCTTCAATCATATCGGTGGTGGTGTGCTCGCTGCGGCTGTCGTTTTGGATATGGGCAAATCGCTCATCAAGTAGCAGGCTTTGATTGCATTCCATTTGGCTTGAATGTTTGCCACAGGTGCAGCCAAAATTTAGCGATTTATCATCAAAAGGGCGAAAAATATTAGGCATGATTTTTTAAGTGTCAAATAAAAACGCCATCATAAGTGAAAGCCAAAAGACAGCATAGTGCTATTTTTGGCTACTTTTATGCGTTTTTGGAATAAAGGCAAGTTGGATAACCGCTTTATTGTTTTAGCTCAATTTTGGCGGTGGTCTGCCCATCAACGTCTTGAGTAAGTACAAGTAAATTATCTGTATTATCAATCACTTGCCAATCACGCCCTTTATCAGGATTGCCCGTTACCGATACGGTGATGGATTTGGTTTTTAAGCGTACCATCGGCGGTTTGTGCGCATAACCTGTATGTTCAAGCCCCAATATCTGATGGGCGATGGTGGCAGCTTGTTCACGCAGTGGCGCAACAAAGCGGCAAGGTTTGGTATCAATGGTGATGCAATCGCCAATGGCAAACACATCAGGATTGGACGTTTGTAAGGTGCGCTCATCAACAGCAACCCCTTGCTGACAGTGGGCAAGCCCCATACGCTCAGGCAGACGTGTGTCCAGTTTTAGCCCTGTGCTTGCCACCACTTCATCAAAGCTAAGTATTTGATTATCAATGACAATTTGATAACGTCCATCATCGCTTTGGCTGACACTTTGTAAATTAGCGCCGCCCACATACTCAATGCCAATGCCCATCAAGGCGGTTTTGACACGCTCGCCTGCCAATGGCGGTAAAATCTCGGCAAGGGGAAGTTCATCACGGTTAATCAGCGTTACCTGATGCCCTGCTTTGGCGATGTCTTCGGCAAGCTCCACACCAATCATGCCTGCGCCAATCACCGCAATGTGCTGATTGGGACGGGCGGACAGCTTGGCTTGTAATTTGCCAAACATATCAATGTGATTGATACGCCACACCAAGTCTGGTGGCAAACACGCAGGCAAAGCAGGGGTCGCCCCCAGTGCCAAAATCAAATGCCGATAACCAAAATCGCCCCGAGTGGTACGCACTTGGCGTTTTTTGGGGTCAATGTGCATGACAAAGGTATGCGCCACAAGTCCGATATTTAGCGTTTTGGCAAGCTCTGCGGCAGACTTGGTGATTAAGGTGTCGGGCGTTTTGTTTTGGCTGATGGCAATAGACAGCTGCGGCTTCATATAACGGTCGCCACTGTCGGCAGTGATGAGTGTGATGGGTGTACAATCGTTTAATTTGCGCAAGGCTTCAATCGCCGTCCAACCTGCCGTACCGCCACCAATGACAATCACGCCATCATTGTCCGCACAAGGGTTAAAGATGGGCTTAACAATCTGTTCGTTTTTATTGACATAAGGCTCAAAATCTCGCTTCGTAACACCACACAGCGGACACACCCAGTTATCGGGAATGTCTTCAAAGCGAGTACCCGCAGGCAAACCGCCATCAACATCGCCCACTTTTTCATCATAAATCCAGCCACAGGCACGGCACAGATACTGTCGCCATGCGCCCCGTCCATCGGTGGGGTTGCCGTCTTTGTCCATATTCACAGGTGCTAATTGTTCACTCATGGCACGCCCCTATCGTGGTGAAACATCGGATAATAATTGGTGCGATAAATAGCGCAAATGCTTGATGGCAGGGGTAACAATTGCCACAAAATGCGCTTCACGAATGCGTCTTTGTGGGGCAGCACTCATCAAATAGCCCCTTGCCCCTTGGTGTAATAAGGCAGCTTGGGTGGCGGTCAGCGATAATTTTGCCCCTTGAATGCGTACATCAAGTACGTCCAAAAAGAAATCTTTGTGCGTCTCAAACGGCGTTTTGGCAAGGCTTAAAGTTTGCGCCACCAAGTCATCAAGTGCTTCTTGTAGCCCACCTGCTTGGTCTTCCAAAAATTGATTGACGTGCCCCAATTGAGCGTCCACCGCCACAATGTCGTTAATCGCCCCTTGGATAATGCCTGCGCCAATGCCAAGCTGCATCAGCACAAACGCCCCACGAATGCGCCCAATAAAGGCTTTGGCAGGGTCGGCGATAATTGTTTCATCAGGGACAAAGTATTGATTCAGTTCAATCTGCCAAGTGCTTGAACCTTCCATACCGCTAAAGGTCGGACACGGATTTAACTTCCATTGCCCACGGCGTGCGTCATCAAAGGACAGCAAAAAGAAAATGTCTTTTGTGATGTTACCGCCCACTTCCACGCTAGCAATCGCTCCACAGTATTGATTGGGGGCAATGTGGCTAATCCACGGCAATGTGCCTGACACCACATACCCACCATCAACTTTGCTTGCTCGCAAAATCATCGATTCAATGTTGGCAAAGGTTTTCATCGGATTGGACAGTGCCGTACCACCAAAGCTGTCGCCGACGATATGGCTTGGTAGGATTTTGTCCTTTAGGGCAGTGTTTTCTGATTGGTCAAGATAAAGACCGCACACCTGATGACACCATGACAAAAAGCCTGTCGTACCGCAAACTTCACCAATCTTGGCAGTGGCAAGAATGGCGTCACCAAAGCGGCTGCCTTGACTAGACAAATGCGCCGAAAACGCCCCAAGGCGAGCCAGTTTCCCCATTTCAATGATGGGATAATAGCCCTTGTCAATGGCAACAGGGTCAAGCGACTGATGGGCGAATTGGCTGATATTGGTTAAAAATTCATCGTTTTGCCACACATCAACGGCAGTCATGGCAGGGGTGATGGTCTCAGAAAAATAGGTGCTAAAGTGATTCATAACAAACCCAAAAGATTTGGACGCTTAAGCGTTATTTGTGTCAAAAAATTAATCCATTATAAAACAGATGTCCAAGTAATTTCTTATGCCAATTTTGCATAAACATTGCTTACTAATTTGCTTTTTAACATGACGGCTGAATACTGCGCTGTTGGTGTAATGGGGTCAATACTCTCAAGCCCAATAGCAAGCAAGCCCCAACACAGCAATTTGTCTTGGGGCTTAAATACCATCTTAGCAATTAAGGCGCAAAGGCTTGCAATTCTGGATTGATGTCGTTTTGGGCGACGTTATTGGCATAGTTACACAAGGTTGCCAGCGCCACACCTAGCACCACATCTAGGATATTTTGTTCGCTATAGCCTGCTGCTTTGATGGCTGATAGTTCTTCGTCAGAGACTTTACCACGTTTGTCAATCAGCTGCATGGTGAACTGCGCCAAGGCTTGATATTTGGCATTGTCTTCAATGGTGGTGCGAGTGCGCAGAGCGTTTAGCACGTTTTCAGGCATTTTTAATTTAAGTGTGCCAATTTTGGTATGACCTGCCACACAAAAATCACAGCCATTGTGCGCCGCCGCAGTGATTTGTACCACTTCAATTTCTTCAGGCGTTAGGCTACTACGGCTGTTGATTTTGCCAACTTCTTGATACATTTCAAGCGCTTGCGGTGAATTAGCAAGCACGCCAATCAGATTTGGAATAAAGCCATTGGCTTTTTGTACCATTTCCATGCGTTCTTTGGCTTTTTCGGGGGCGGTTTCTAGGGTATTGACGGTTAAGCGTGCCATAAAGCAGTTCCTAATCTAAAAAGTTTGGCTTAGTATGGGGTTTTTGGTTTATTTTTACAAGGGACATTTAACAAAAATCCCCACACTTGACATGATTTGCCTAGCCCATGATTAAAAATTATACCGTGCGCCAACAGTTACGCCAAATTGCGAAAACTCCATCGGCACATTCATGCCGCCAAACTGATGTTTGCCCATGTCGCTGTATTCTATGTTGGCATCTAATAGCACGTTTGGCATCAGCTGATATTGCACGCCTGCCATCACCCCAAAGCCCACATCGTCGCCTTTTTCACGGTAATACGCTCCTGTGCTACTAGACGAGCGCTCCTTGAATTCATGACGAGCAATGCGTGCGCCCACATAAGGGGTCAATCCCTTGACGTTCACGTCATCAAAATCATAATAACCCGACAGCCCCACGGCGCTGGTTTTGTATTCGTTATGCCAAACCATGCCACTGGGCGCAACATAAACACCTTGAACATCGCCAAAATCACTATAATCTAACGCCACCCGTATGTTGCCAAAATCCTTACCAAGAGCAACACGATAACCGACATTGTCGTTTGAGATTTTATATTTGTCATAATAAATCCCACTGATGATCTCGGCTTCTTGTTCCATAGAAACTCTTGAATAACCTGCATTGCCCTGCATATAAATGCCAGACAACAAATCAGCACGTGCCGCCGTTACCACACCAAAAGTTAGTACAAAAGAAATGAATAATAAGGGAATGAATTTCATCGCAATTTCCTGTTCTTTAAAAGCCATCAATCATGACCATTTGTTTAGCCACCAAACCACGCTACGTCCTTTGTAGAATTGGTTCTTTATCATAGCCTTACAAAAAACTAGGCACAAGTTGCGTTTTGTAGAGTTTTATGAGTTTTGTTTAAGTTCATGTACCCTTTGGTTGTTTTTCAAGATGACTTTGGCACATCATCATCTGCCATGGACTTTGCCAGCATTTGCCCAAAACACGCCAAATCCGCCAAAAATGCCTGTGCTTTTTGTTCACCGAACGCCTTAATGGCAGAACCTTCCACACGATCTAAGCGTGCAATGATGGGCGTGGCATGGTCTTTGCCTGCTTGGGTCAATATGAGCATTTTTTCTCGTTTGTCCAAGCTTGGCATATATTCAATCAGCCCTTGAGCGTACAAATGTTGGCAAGTGGTGGAAACGGTTTGTTTGGGAAGCTCCCACAACGTGCTGATGTTTTGCTGTGTTGTGCTGCCAAAACGCACCAACGTGTGTAGCACCGCCAGTGTATTATAATTAATGCCCTGCTTCCTTGCCCACGTTTGGTACAAATGCAAAATGCTGCCCGTAATTTGTCCAAAATGGTCAAATTCATTAAAATTTTGGTTATCGCTCATACCACTCCCAATTTGGCAAAAACTTTCAATCGCCAATGATCATACACAAAATTAAACACCAATGCATACAACGTAATCAAAACGGTCAAACTAACGTCAGCAAGTAGTGCCTGCCAAAGTGTCAATTTTAGCATATAAGCCACCACAGGAATGGTAAAAATAAGCAGTCCACCTTCAAAACTGATGGTATGCAAAAGCCGTACGCCAAGACCACGGGTTTGTCTTGGTTTGATAAATACCTTATCAAACAAACAGTTAAACACAAAATTCCACAGCATTGCCATCAGCGACATAATGATACCCAGCCCAAGCGCCGAATATGCACCCACATCGCTAAAAAGCAGTACCACAACCGCCGACAGACACACCGCCCCAATCTCAAAAATCAACGCATGACACACCCGTTCTTTGGCGCTCATGGGTATGTTTTTGTTGCCATCGTCGTTATGGTTGGTAGTATTTGACATAAAAAAGTCTCCAAATTGACTAATTTGCCCATTATAGTCAATAATTGGACTAATTTCAAGGGCATTGTTGGCTTGATTTTTTTGGCAAATGCACCTATTCTATTTGCGTTACAAAACTCATCGTCAATTTTGGTCAAACTTATGTCTCACATTCAAGAACTTGTAGATACACTTACCGCCTATCAAGCCCTGCCCCACCATCACAATCCCGACCTAAAAACTTGCTTAACTCGCATACAAACATGGCAAAAACAGCGCATCAAAACCGCCAACGCTCCCTTATTTAACAGCCCTAAAACGTCGCCTTTGGCACATTATTTGATTGACCGCATTTATGGGGACAGCGATTTTGACGTTTTGGCAAATCAGCTATTGACCGCAGGAAAAAACGCCCTAAATGGCTCGGGTCGTCTTGAAAAACTCATTCCCACCAATGCCCTAAAAACAGGAATTTTGGGAGTTAAGTCGGCAGTCATGGCAATTACCTTAGATTTGACATTATCAAAGATTATGTTAAATAATGATGAGCTAAAACAAAACTACTTAACGCATGGTTTAAGCGACGAACTCATGCTCAAAGCCTACCAACTGGCAAACAACAAAGCCGAACGCCTTGCTCAGCTTGTGGATTTAGAAAATGTTTGCAGACAATCGGACAAATATTTTAATTCCTTCATCATTCAAAAAGCCTTTCCTTTGGCCAAACATACCGCCTACGAACACGGCTATCAGCCTTTATATGATTTTATACATGAAGGTTTGACCGCCATGAAACACATCAAACATATTGATGATTTTACCAAGCCATTTGTGGCAACCGAACGCACCATCATTGACAACATTCATGACAAAGGCGTGATTTTTTAGGCATGATTTAATTTAAGGCACAATGGACATCACTGGACAACTCATGCACCTACCCGATGAACTTTTGGCACTTGCCACAGAATTTTTAAAGCAGCACACGGCAAAACCCTTAACGCTTGATCCTGACGTATTGGCATATCGCTGGGTGGGCGGTCAAACAGGGACGCTGTTACCCATTGATGTGAATTTGTCCGTTGGTTTTGATGATTTGCACGGCATTGACGACCAAAAAACAAAACTCATCGCCAACACTCGGCAATTTTTACAAGGTTTACCTGCCAATCATGTGCTAATGACGGGCGCTCGTGGGGCGGGCAAATCGTCTTTGATTAAGGCGCTTTTGGGGGCGTATCACACACAAGGACTGCGCATGATTGAAGTGGCAAGGGACGATTTGCAAAGATTGGACAAAATCCGCCACGCCATCAAAGACGCTCCTAGCCATTGCCGTTATGTGGTGTTTTGTGATGATTTGGCGTTTAATGCCCAAGATGAAAATTATCGCACCCTAAAAAGCGTGCTAGATGGGGCGCTAGACAGCGAACAAGATCGCTTATTGGTTTATGCCACCAGCAATCGCCGCCATCTGTTGCCGCAGCTTATGAAAGACAACATCAACATTTATAACGGACAAACAGACGAAGTTAATCCTTATGAAACCATAGATGAAACCGTTTCTTTGTCTGACCGATTTGGTTTGTGGCTGTCGTTTTATCCCATGAACCAAGAAACTTATTTGCAAATTGTTGCTCATTATTTGGGTCATTATGGGCTGACTTTGGACGACACCGCCAAGACACACGCTCTACGCTGGGCAAGTGGTCGGGGCGGTCGCAGTGGGCGGATTGCTTATCAGTTTAGCCGTCAATGGGCGGGGCAAGCGTTATTAGACCCACCCCATGCGTCCCAGAATCCCTAAATCTGATACTCATGTACCGCATCAATAAAGGCTTTGGCGTGGTCGGGATTTGTCCATTGACTGATACCATGCCCCAAGTTTGCCACATAGCCCGTTTTTTCTAGCACATAAGCGTCGCTTAACATATCTTGCACCGCTTTTTTGATGGCTTTGGGTGAGCCGTACAGCGTCGCTGGATCTAAGTTACCTTGAATGGCTTTGGGCGGCTGTAGTTTTTTGTTTTTTAGGGTTAATAGTTTTTGGGTTTCTTGCAGAGTTTGACGAGCCTTGGCAAGATTAACCGTCCAATCAAGTCCCAGAGCGTCCGCCCGACTGTCCGCCTGCACATCAAGCCATAGCCCCCCACCTTTGGTAAACATCACCACAGGCACTTCAGGGTGTCTGATTTTCAGTTCGCTGATGACTTGGCGGTTATAGTGATGGCTAAATTCCACAAATTGACGTTCGCCAAGCGCCCCGCCCCAACTGTCAAAAATCTGCACCACTTGCGCCCCAGCAACGATTTGGGCGTCCAAATAATCCACAATCGCACTGCGAATTTTGGTCAGCAATGTGTGCAAAAGTTCAGGGCGAGCATACATCATTTCTTTGGTATGACGAAACTCTCTGGAGCTGCCGCCTTCTACCATATATGTTGCCAATGTCCACGCACTGCCACTAAAGCCAAATAAGGGCACTTGTCCGTTCAGCTCTTGGCGAATGCTGCTGACCGCTTTTAGCACATAATCCAGATCGCTTGCCACATTAATTTTGGGCAAACTGGCAATGTCGGCTTCGCTACGCACGGTGCGAGCAAATTTTGGCCCTTCGCCTTCTTCAAAATAAAGCCCCAAGCCAAAAGCGTCTGGTATGGTCAAAATATCGCTGAACAATATCGCTGCGTCCAGTTCAAAACGGCGCAAAGGCTGCAACGTAACTTCGGTGGCAAGTTCGGTATTTTTGCAAAGGCTTAAAAAATCGCCTGCTTGGGCTCGGGTGGCTTTATATTCTGGCAAATAGCGACCTGCCTGACGCATCATCCATACAGGGGTGGTATCCACAGGCTCAAAACGTAACGCCCGTAATAGGCGATCGTTTTTCAAAGAAGGGAAGTTTTGCGTGGTCATAAAGATTCCTTATTTGATTTTAATTGATAAATTTAACGTATGTTGGTCAGCCCACTTTGCCATAAATCGTCTGGTCATAGCACCGCCATGTCATCACGATGTACCATGATGGTTTTGTCGGTGTCGGTCAGTCCCAAAATGTCCAACACTTCTGGTGTGTGCTTTTGTAGAATTTTTTTGGCGTCAAGGGCATTAAATCCCACTTGTCCGACCGCAATACGGCTTTTGTCAGCGGTAACAATTTCCACCACATCGCCCGCATCAAAATCGCCTTGCACGTCTATCACACCCACAGGAAGCAGCGATCGGTGATTTTTGACCACCGCATCTGCCGCCCCAGTGTCCACCACCAAAGTGCCTGCCATGCGCACATGGGCCGCCAGCCATTGTTTTTTGGCAATCAATTTGTCGTTATTATTGGTGGTCAAAAACGTACCAATAGACTCGCCTGCCACCAAACGGGTGATGACGTTTTCTACCTTGCCACTGGCGATCACCGTTGGCGTATTTGCCATGGCAGCCAAACGAGCCGCACGAATTTTGGTCAGCATACCACCACTGCCCCATTTGCCGCCATCACCTGCCACATCAAACAAATAATCCGCCATGGCTCGCTCTTTGGTGATGAGTTTGGCACTGGGATTATTTCTTGGGTTTTCGGTAAATACCCCTTGTTGGTCGGTCAAAATGATGTACAAATCCGCCGCCACCATGGTCGCCACCATCGCCCCAAGCGTGTCATTATCTCCAAATTTAATCTCGCCATAAGACACGGTGTCATTTTCATTGACCACAGGCACCACACGCCACTGTATCAACTGATTGATGGCTTGATGGATATTTAGATACCTTGAACGATGTGCTAAGTCATCGTGGGTCAAAAGTACTTGCGATGACTGTACGCCACGCTGAATCAAAGCTTGCCACCACGTTTCAATCAGCCCCATTTGCCCAATAGACGCACACGCCTGCAAAGCAGACAACTTTTTGGGGCGTTCCATCAGCCCCATACGCACCACCCCTTCGGCAACCGCACCACTAGAGACCAATACCACATCAATGTCTTGTTTGTGTACGTTTGCTATTTGTCTTGCCCATTCATAAATGGCGGTACGATCAAGCCCACGACCGTTATTGGTCAAAAGCGATGAACCAATTTTTACTACAATGCGTTGTATGTTATTTGTTGTTGTCATGACAATCCCAAATCAATAAGGTGCGTACTCTACCGCCACATCATAATCGTCTTCATCAAAGTCGTCATCGTCATCATCGGTCAATCCTAAGCGTTCGGCTTTGCGGCGAGCTTTGTAGGCTTCTTTTTGGATTTCTGTGTTATGGCGCACTTCTTGCTCCAAGCGAGCAAAACGTTCGGCTTGGGCTTTGGCAAATTCAGGATCTTCTTTTTCTCGCTCTTGTTCGGCTTCTATTTCGCTCATCAAATAATACTTGATGTCATCTATGCCATCGCCACTGATGGTAGAAGTATAAAACACATCACCCGTCCAATTTAGGCGGGCAATCACATCATCACAGACTGTCTGTTTTTCGTCGTCGGTCAGCTGATCAAGTTTATTTAACACCAAAATTTGTGGCAATTTGGCAAGTTCTGCCGAAAATTTTTCCAATTCGTGCAAAATAATATTAGCATTATCTACAGGGTCAGAGCCATCAATGGGCTTGATGTCCACGATGTGTAGCAATCTGCGAGTACGAGCAACGTGCTTTAAAAAGCGAATGCCAAGCCCCGCCCCTTCACTTGCCCCTGCAATCAGCCCTGGTATGTCCGCCATCACAAAAGATTGATGTGTGCCCACGTCCACCACCCCAAGATTGGGCGTTAAAGTGGTAAAAGGATAATCGGCGACTTTGGGACGAGCGGCAGACACTTGACGAATAAAGGTGGATTTGCCTGCATTGGGTAGCCCAATCAGTCCCACATCAGCCACTACTTTAAGCTCAAGTTTGAGATTTTTAGCTTCTCCAGGGAAACCAGGGATTGCTTTTCTTGGGGCTTGGTTGGTGGACGTTTTAAAGCGGGTGTTACCAAAGCCACCATCACCGCCTTTTGCCACACGCACCACTTGTCCTACTTTGGTCAAATCGCCAATCACCACATCAAGATCGGTATCGATGATGGTTGTTCCGACAGGGACGTGCAAATAAATGTCCTCAGCGCCCTTACCTGAGCAATTTTTGGACTTGCCATTTTCGCCCCGTTTGGCTTCAAATTTTCGGGTATAACGAAAGTCCACCAACGTATTGGTATTGTCATCGGCGATCACAAACACATCGCCACCTTTACCACCATCACCACCATCAGGCCCACCTTTGGGCACAAATTTTTCACGGCGGAAACTTACGATACCATTACCACCATCACCCGCCTTGACACTGATCACGGCTTCATCAATAAAACGCATTTAATTTTCTCAAAAGTTACAAATTTGTCTATTCTAACACAACTCAATATCAAACAACACCAAAGCACCACGAAAGTTATGCCATCAAAGGCGTTTATGTATCTTTGGGGTTAAGCCACCCGAAACAGCACCAAAGACAGCGACATCACCAGCATACCGCCCACCAAGCCATAAACGGTTTCATGCCCCTTAGAATAACGTTTGGCGGCAGGAAGCAGCTCATCAAGTGCCAAAAACACCATCACCCCTGCAATCAGCCCAAACACTGCCCCAAACACCACGTCCGACAAAACCGACCTTAAGAAAAAATAACCCACCATCGCCCCCACAGGCTCGGCAAGCCCTGACAAAAAGCACGCCACCAAGGTCAGTTTTTTGTTTTTTGTGGCAAAATAAATGGGTGCGGCGATAGAAATGCCTTCAGGGATATTATGCACAGCAATGGCAAAGGCAAGTGGCGCTCCCAATGTGGGGCTTTCTAACGTGGCAAAAAAGGTCGCCAACCCTTCAGGCAGATTATGGGCGGTAATGGCAAAAGCCGCCATCAATCCAATGTGGCGTATATAAGCTTGGTTTTGTTCGCTGAATGTGGGGTCGTGGGCATTGAGCGTTTCGTGAGGGTTTGGGACAAGTCGGTCTATCATCATCACCAAAAACAGCCCCGCCAAAAACGCAAACGTGGCATAATTAAAACCCACATCGCCATATACCGCAGAAAAGCTGTCGCTAGACTTTTGGAAAATTTCTGTCAAAGAAACAAACACCATCGCCCCACCAGCAAAAGCAAGTCCAAAGGCCAGCATTCTAGGGCTGGGCGATTTTTGTAAAAACACCAAGACACCGCCCACAACCGTCGCCAGTCCTGCCAACAAAGTGATGACAAAGGCAAGCCACACATTATCCATTGCCACATTCATAATAGCACGTTTAACCTTTCATTCCCAAAAAAACAAAAGCCCATTGCATACATACAATGAGCTTTGGCTGATTATGCGTTGGCTAAAAATTATTTAGCAACAACAGAAACATAACGGCGGTTGAATTGACCTTTGGTCTCAAATTTTACCACGCCTTCGGTCAAGGCAAATAGGGTGTGATCACGACCCATGCCTACGCCAGTACCTGCATGAAACTCAGTACCACGCTGACGAACGATGATGTTACCTGCAACCACGTCTTGACCACCGAATACTTTTACGCCAAGCATTTTTGGGTTAGAATCACGACCGTTACGGGTAGAACCTGCGGCTTTTTTATGTGCCATGAGAAAATCTCCTAAGATGTCTGATAATAATCAGATAAATGGTTATGCGTTGATAGCGGTAATTTTAAGCTCGGTGTACCATTGACGATGACCTTGCTCTTTATGGTAGTGCTTACGACGACGGTGTTTAACGATACGCACTTTTTTACCACGACCGTGGCTGATAACTTCGGCAACAACACTTGCGCCTGATACCACAGGCTGACCGATCTTGACATCAGCGCCATTAACAACCATGAGTACGTCTGCGATGTTTAAAGACGCACCTACTTCACTTTTTAGTAGTTCAACTTTTAGGGTTTCGCCAACGGTAACACGATGTTGTTTACCGCCACTTTTGATTACTGCATACATGAGCTTACTCCGATTAAACCTGTGTGTCGTGGCGGTCGTTTGACAGCGCTTATGACGAGCACGACAAGGACAAAAATAAGGCGAAATTCTACTACAAAATCTTGGCAATAGCAAGCGCTATTTGGCATATTTATTTACAAAAATAACATAGATAAGTTTGATTTTCGCCTTACAATAACAAATCTACTACCAACATACCCTATAAAAAAATGAAAATCCACCATTTAATTACCTTAATGAGCGCCCTGATTGTGTCTGGCTGTGCTTCTTTGCCCGCCACCAAAACCGCACAAGGGCGAGTGATTGACGCCAGTCGCACCAATATCTCCACGTCCACCCAAGTCAGTAACGTGGCAAAATCTGCATTATTATCATCAGGTTATGACCAAGCTCGCTGTATGGCGCAGTTTCAAAGTTGTTTGGCGGACATCAAAAACACCATGTTAAGCCAAGAAATACACCGTCATGACTTGGCGCTGCTTGCTGAACTGTATTATGCACAAGCTTTATACTTACAAAGCACTAACGAATGCCAAGACCTTATCCGACCACCCCTAAATGCTTATTATGCCAACGCCCCCAAAGACCCCAGCGTTGTCCAAACACAAAAACGTGTCCATGAAGCTTGCTTGGACGCTTACAAAGATGCCTTATTAAACACCTTAAATCACAGTTACGCCTATCTTTTTTATGACGCTTTGACGGGCAAAACCAGTGATTATACGTTGGTCAAAGAAAACGACATCAAAGCCCAAGACTTATACCATGTATCCTTAAATGCCTTGCTTGGCGAAATGTACAAACAAGACAACGGGGCATTTGCCAACGCTTCTCAAAAACCCCATGGCCTAAGCCACAATGATTTGGACAGCAGCCACCCATTTTTATTGGATCATTATCAAGATGGCGACACGGTGGTGAATTTGTATGTCAATCGTAATGACTATTTGCTAAACCTGCTGCAAGATCGGGACGTACAATTAACCGATTTGGTGTCCGCCTACGATCCCCGCATGGCAAAACTAGACACCGCCAGTACCCGCTCTGGCATTGGGGTTAGTTTTGTCGGAGCGCTGTCCGATCGTTATAGTGCCAAAGTAACCACCAGCAAAAACACCACCGATTATAACGATCTCAAAAGCCGCATTCACCCCACAGGACATATTTTATTGACCGCTGTCGGCAAACCCAAAGGCGAAACGCTAGATGACGTACTAAACAGCCAAAGCCTTGATGTGTATCTGCTTGACCCTTATACCCACAAAACGGTGGAAATTCTCAATAAAACTTATCCTTTATCCGCCAACTTTTCGGCAGGTTATGCCCTGTGGCTTTCTGAAAACGCACTGGGCAAAGTGGGGGTATTAAATATGCTGGGCAATCAGCGCACCCCCATGCCCGAACTGTTTATGTTAGAACCTTATAACCCCAACAAAAAAACCATCATCATGTTACACGGACTGGCGTCTAGTCCTGCCACTTGGGTTAATCTGACCAATAACTTGCTTGCCGATCCTGTATTACAAGAAAATTATCAAGTTTGGCAGGTGTTTTATGCCACCAATTTGCCCATTTTGGAAAACCGCTATCAAATTCAATCACTGATTGAAGCAGCGTATCATTTTAGCGATCCCGAAGGGGTCAATAAAGCCAGTCGCAACAGCGTGCTGATAGGACACAGCATGGGCGGTATCATTTCTCGCATGATGTTGTCTGATGATAATTTGTTAAATAATTTGGACGATGTGGGCGAAATCGTTCAACCCCCCCACACATCACAAATTACAGCAAGCAGCGATCCCCTTGATAATGTTTACACCTTAAGCATTGACAGCCCCACAAGCGCTACAGCCGACGACACGTCAAGCATTCAAGCACTACAAAACACAAGCACCACACCTAGCGACATTCAACATTTAGACAATACAAATCCGCAGCACATTTCTGCACAAAACGCCATTTTGGTCAAAAAACTTCTCAAGCAAGCCTACCAAGAAGAATTTAACAACCGCTTTGTCTTGCAATCTTTGCCCCAAGTGGATACGGCGGTATTTATTTCCGCTCCGCTTCGGGGTACAGATTATGCAGAAAGGTGGTTTACTTTGTTGGCACGCAGGATTATCCGTTTGCCACTGGATTTGACACAAGCCTTTACAGGCACGGTCGTCAATGTGTTTGATGGCAAAGACAACAGCAATGAAGCCGCCCTAAAAAATAACGGGCTTGGATCGTTATACCTAGATAATGGGGCAAGCCAGCTGTCCGACCGTTCGGCATTTATGGCACTGACCAAAGACATTAGTATCAATCCTAACGTACGTCATTATAGTATTATGGGCGACCAAAAAGGTATTTTGGGTGGGGACATGAGTAAGCTTGCCACACACCCAGAATTGGCAGACAAACTGTCAGACGGTATCGTGCCCTACAAAAGCTCACACCTAGATACCGCTTATCGGGAATTGGTATTGACAGGCGGTCATGGCATTCATGAAAGCCCCAAAACCGTCCAAGAACTGCGCAAAATCCTGTATGAGCATTTACAAAAACACACTACCCCACCCGCCCCTTAAAACAAAAAAAACCGCTTATGGTCGTAAGCGGTTTTTTAAGTGGTTAAGCTTTATTTGCTTTTTAGGACGGCAAAAATACTGTCCTTGACAGCGTCAATGTCTGCCGTGCCATCAAACTGATGATAGCTTGGGGCATTTTCTCCGCTCTTGGCAACTTCTTGATAATGCCCTACCAATGCTGCGGTTTGGCTGTGATATACTTTTAGGCGATCACGAATGGTGTCTTCTTTGTCGTCTTCACGTTGAACCAATGGCTCGCCCGTTTCGTCGTCCACGTCGGCGACTTTGGGTGGGTTATAGACGATGTGATACACTCGTCCTGACGCAGGGTGGCTGCGGCGACCTGACAGGCGTTTGACGATTTCTTCATCGGGAACGCTGATTTCCACCACATAATCAATGTCCACGCCTGCCGCTGCCAATGCTTCGGCTTGTGGAATGGTGCGGGGAAAGCCATCAAAAATACAGCCATTGACACAATCGGGCTGAGTGATTCTTTCTTTGACCAAATTGATGATCAATTCATCAGACACCAACTGTCCTTTTTCCATCACGCTTTGGGCTTGCTTGCCAAGCTCAGTACCTGCTTTGATGGCAGCACGCAGCATATCGCCTGTAGAAACTTGGGGAATGCCAAATTCTTTGGCGATGAACTGGGCTTGTGTGCCTTTGCCTGCCCCTGGGGGACCCAATAAAATAATACGCATCATCACTTTTCTCCTAAACTAAACCAAAACATACCCTGTAGTATAACACTTAACGCCAATAATGGCTATCACATAGCGGACATTTCCTAACATGATAGCCCTTATCAAATTAGGGCACTTTTTGAGCAATGGTTAACTGTACTGTTTGTTGATCTTTACCAAGCAACGTGGGGGTCGCCGACAAATCACCTGACTGACTGACGGCATTGCCGCTTTTGCTGATACGGGCATTGACCATCAAACTTGTGCCACTTTCACGCCCTGCCGACAATGTGCGTTCTGGCATCATGGCATCAAGATCGCTAAGTTTGGTGCTAAATTGGGCGTTTTTGATTTCGCTGACCGACAAACGTTTGACGGCATACGGTGGCCCACCTGCGCTACTACTGATAGAAACAAACACGGTGTCCGTTTCGCTGACATCAGCCAGTAATTGACTGTCAATGGTAACATGAACATCAACCCCAGTTTTGGCAGCGTTTTGCGCTTTTTGTTCTTGGGCGTTGATATTGACAAGCAGTTCATCTAAGCTTGCCAGCGCCTGACTTCTGTCGCCTGATTTGCCCGCCACCAAAGTTCTAAGTTTGCTTACCCACGCTTTGGCACGAGTGTACTCGCCTGCTTTGACATCACCCATCGCCATCATCATCATCGCCCCTTCATGATCGGGCGTGTTTTTTAAAATTTCACTCAATACATTGCGGGTGGTGCTATCTAACGTGCCATTATTGGCAAAAAAACTGGTCTGGGCGTAAGTCATGGCAATTTCATCATTGGTCGGGTCTAACCGATAAGCCCGTGCCAGCGCTTCTAAGGACTGCGGCGTGGCTTCTAGCGCCACAAACAGCTCCGACAAACGCATCCAGCGGTTTGGGTCATGAGCGTGATGATGGACGTTGGTTTGCATGGCAGTGATGAGCGCCGTACTGTCCACTGTTGCCCATTTTGGGGGCGTGTCAATTTTGCCCGTCAATAAATCATCTGCCACTTGCCCGACAGTGTCTTGCGCCGTCCAAAGCTTAAACACACTGGTGCGATCCGCCACAAGCAAATACACAAGCGCCGCCAAAATGGGTATCCACACCATGATGATCAAACGGCTTTTTCTGCCGACAGGAGCATGGCTTTCTTGGTGGGTTTGGGCGTTCAAAAGCTGGCGTTTCAGCTCGGTTTCTTGGACGCTAAAGGTCTTTTGGTCTATCACGCCTGCGTCTTTGTCGGCGGTCAGCTCTTTGATACGCTCATGAAAAACTTGCACATTAAGCGCCATCAGCTGATTGTCCGACACCTTACCTGCTTTTAGCCACGGCACAATCACCACCACAGCAAGCAGTACCGTCAGCACCGCACAAAGCGTAAAAAATAACAACAAACTTAGGGTCATGATTTATCCTTATCGCTTGTTTGGTTTTGGTGGCGAGCCAAAATTTCATTAACCTTGGCTTCTTCAGAAACGCTCAAACTTGCCACATCATCGACGACAGAAGTGCGCCCTTTTTTGGCTTTGTACAGCCAGCCTATAAGCAAAAGCACAAGCAGTACTGGCGGAAATACCCATAAAATCCAAGTAGATGGACGTACGGGCGGCTTATAACTGATAAAATCACCATAGCGATCAAACATAAACTGACGAATCTCCCCATCGGAGCGACCGTCTTGTATCATTTGATAAGTTTGCTGTTTTAGGTCTTGGGCGATGGGTGCGTCCGATCCTGCCAAATTTTGGTTTTGGCATTTGGGGCAGCGCAACTCTTCAATCAACGCCCGATATCTGGCTTCATCTTCAGGGCTTTTAAATTCATAAACATCAATGCTTGCCACGCTTGCCATACTAAAAGACACGCCAAGCACCAATGCCATCAGTGTTTTTTTCATGATTGACACACCTTCGCTTTGGACGCTTCATTGCTGTCGGGTTTGGCAAGTTCTTGCATACACGGCAAAATTTTACTTTGCCAATTTTCTTGGGTAATTTCGCCCGTTAAGTGCTGATACACCACGCCTTGACCGTCCACCACAAAGGTTTCGGGCGCTCCTGTCAGCCCCAAGTCAATGCCATACATACCGTCCAAATCCTGCACCGAATACAAAAAAGGATCTTTGTAAGTTTGTAAATAAGCCAAAGCGTTAGGCAGCTCGTCTTTATAATTGACACCCACCATCGGCACGCCTTGGGCGGCAAGCTCCATCAATACAGGGTGCTCTATCTTACACGTCGGACACCACGATCCCCAAACATTGAGCAAAAACGGCTCTTTGGGCAAATCGGCGTTGGTCATCATGCGATCAGGGCTTGATAACAAAGGCAAACTAAAGGCAGGCAAAGGCTTACCAATGGTCGTACTGACCACCACATCGGTGGATTTTCCCAAACGCAAGAAAAACATCACCATCAATAACCCAAACACAAACAGGGGCATTAAAAACATCAACATACGTTTTTGGCTGCGTGTCATCACAAAGCTCCTTGACTGGTGGCACTATTGGCAATTTTTTTAAAACGGTAACGTTTATCAAGCATGGCAAGCACCCCACCAAGTGTCATCACAATCGCCCCAAGCCACAGCCAGCGAACCATCGGTTTGACATAAACACGCACCGCCCAACTTTCACTGCCGTTTGACTGGATAGGCTCACCAAGCGCCACATAAATTTCATTAAACAAACTGGGATACAGTCCCACTTCGGTCATGGGCATCATACTGACGACATAATTACGTTTTTGCGGATACAGCGTGGTGATGAGCTTGCCGTCTTTTTTGACGGTTACCGTGGCTTGAGTGGCGTCATAGTTACTGCCTTTGATGTGGCTAAATTCTTGTAAAAAGAACTCATAACCTTGCACTTTTGTGCTGTCGCCGACGGTCATTGCCACGTCTTTTTCTACGCTATACGCACTGACCGTTCCCACGCCCAAACAGACAATAAGCACCCCAAGATGCGCCAGTTGCATACCATAATAACTAAAGCTTAATTTTTTTAGTCCATCGCCTACGCCTTTGGCATGACGCACTTTATCTTTGATGTCAAACACCATCAAACCCAGCACCCAAAGCGACAGCGCCGACGTGATATATACCCCCACATCAAAGCCGCCTTGACCGCCCAGCAAAGACATCATGTACCAAAGCACCGCCCCAAACACCAGCCCGCTGACTGCACACACCATGACGGTGGTCAATAATGGACGGCTGTCAAATTTGTAACGCACGTTTGCCCCGATACCCATAAAGGCAAGCAAAAGCCACGCCAAAGGCACAAACAGCGCATTAAAATAAGGCGGCCCGACCGACACTTGTCCAAGTTTAAAGGTATCGGCAATGATGGGATACAGCGTGCCAAGCAGTACCACCAAGGTCGCCACCAATAAGATGATGTTATTGACCACCAATAAAGTTTCTTTGGATTTTAGGCGGTAAGAGCTTTCTACGGTTAATTTCCAACCACGCAAAGCAAACATCAACAGCCCAAAGCCAATCACCGCCCCCAAAATTGCCAAAATCGCCAAGCCCCGAGTGGGGTCAGCAGCAAAAGAATGCACCGACGTGATGACCCCCGAACGCACCAAAAACGTCCCCAAAAGACTCAGGGCAAACGCAAAAATGGCAAGCATGATGGTCCACGCCTTAAACACCCCCCGTTTTTCGGTAACTGCCAATGAATGAATGAGTGCAGTCGCCACCAGCCACGGCATGAGCGAAGCGTTTTCTACAGGGTCCCAAAACCACCAGCCGCCCCAGCCCAGTTCATAGTACGCCCACCACGAACCGATGGCAATGCCCATGGTCAAAAAGCCCCACGCCGCCACCGTCCAAGGTCTGCTCCAACGTGTCCATACTGCGTCAATGCGTCCTGCCCACAGCCCCGCCATACAAAAAGCAAACGGCACCGCCAGTCCCACATAGCCCATATACAGCGTTGGTGGGTGAAAAATCAAACCAGGGTCTTGCAATAAAGGGTTTAGGTCTGCCCCATCAACGGGCAAATTTGGCAATGTTCTGTCAAAAGGGCTTGATGTAAAAATCAGCATGGCAAGCATCATGGTCTGCACCATGCCCAAAATCGCCAATACCCTTGCTCGCATATCCAGTGGCAACGCCCGACTAAACACCGCCACAAGCATACACCACGTCGCCAAAATCGTTATCCATAATAACAGCGATCCTTCATGACCGCCCCACGTTGCTGACAGCTTATAAAACCAAGGCAACAAACTGTTGGAATGTTTGGCAACATACACCAAACTAAAATCATTATACAAAAACCCCGCCATCAGCCCAAAAAAAGACACCGTCATCGCCAGCCACTGTGCAACTGCTAGGCTCGGTGCAAGGCGTTGATAGGGGACTTGTTGCTTGATGACACCCAATGTGGGCAATACCGCTTGCAACATGGCAAGCACAAAGGCAAGCAATAAGGCAAAATAACCCAATTCTGTGATTATCATAGTTATAACACCGATTATGTTAAATATAATTGCCCAAAAACCCAATTACTCTAACTGACAATTTTTAAAAAAACACCACCACTAAATGCAAATACCCTGCAATTACCCCAGTTACGCCGCCAAGCACCACCAGCGTCATTTCGTCTTCTTTAAAGGCAGGTCGCAGCAGGTTTTGAAATTCGTGGGGAGTCAAGGCACGAATGCGACTTTCAAACAGCCCAAAAATCTTGGACGCACGAGACGTATTGAGCTTGGGGTCTCGTATCGGCACCATGGTGGCATCGATGGACTTATCAATGATGATGTCTTTAAATTCGTTTAATGCTTTGTTATCCATGCCAAATTTTAAGGTGGTGGCAACCACAGGCGACTCCAAAAGCTCATACAAATGCGATTTGATGAGATCACGAGTTTTGGACGACCTTGCCCCATACATCATCTCGTGCATGACGTTTTCTAATGTAACCAATTCATTGACCACGATTTTGGCAAACACGGTAGAAACTTCGTCTTGACGTTTCATAAACCCCCCTTGCCACGCATAACGATGAATGTGGGGAAACATCAGATGAATTTTTAGCCCATCACGGCGAAACAGACGCACAAACCAAATATGACGTGGCTCAACGGGATTAAACACCATCCAAATGGCAATCCAGTTGGTCAGCGCCCCCCAAATGGCAGCAAAAAATGGTACGGTCCAATGTTGTGGCACAAAATAAAAAATCGCCATCTGGATAATACCAAAGCCAAAACCAATCAAGGCACTGATTTTCCAGATAAAATTAATTTCTTTTTTGCCCACTTTTAAAAACATATCCACCATCAAACGGCGATCGGACTCCATTTTGCGGACAATCATTTGGCGCATATCCACCAAATCTTCCACATGATAGGTCAAATCCAGCACCAAAGCCTTCATGATACTGGGCAATTCTTCATGGGCGTGAGCATAGATACGGCGTTTGATGGCAAAAGGCAAATGACTCCATAAGGCATAATAACGCTCAAACATGATCTCATCAATCAAGCTGTCTAAATGGTCATCTACCGATTTGGTGATAAATTCCGCCATCTCTTCAGGTTCCATCGCCCGAAAAAATTCGTCCAACGAACCCAATTTGGATAAGGCTTGATCAACGATCACCCCTGAGATTTTACCGGCTTTGGCAGGGACAATGCCTTGCCAGCCCAGACCTTTTAAGCCAAAAGGGAAATTTTTGATGCGTATGCCCCAAAACTTGATGGGGTGAAACAACATCTCAAGCGCCATCCACACGTGCGCCCATGTTACAAAGGCGGTAACAGGCGGAATGGTCAGCATGGCGATAAATTCAGGGTGCTGACGCAATAATTGCCACATGGTTTCAAACACGGTCTTCACCTAGAACAAACAAAAATTTAACAAATTACCATCAAACAATCAAAAAACTTGGCAATTTTACCACAAATTCACCCAAATTGAGCGGTGTTACTATTTTTAATTAGTTATCAACCGTTTAGCCAAATAACAAAATTTAACCAAAACACCACCCAAGCCCAAAGCTTTTGTTTCTTGACAACCAAATGACAACTTGGCACAAGTTTTAGCCCAATTAGGAAAATCAAACATTCACTTTTAAAAAAACTATGGTAAAATTTTGTCATCATTAATTTTTTTTCATATATCACAAAAACGCCATGAATCAACCCCTATCTAGCGACGACCAAACCACTGCCATTTTTCACAGACGGGTTGCTGTGGCGATCGTTTTTATTTTGGCGGGTATGCTTGGGCTTGCGCTGCGTTATGGTTTTTTGCAAGTCAGCGAATACGAAAAATACCGCCTAAATGCCGACAATAACCGCATTAAGCTGATTTCCGACCCCCCATCAAGGGGCTATATTTATGACCGTAACGGCATTTTGTTGGCGGACAACATTCCTGTATTTACCGCCGTCATCAGCCCCGACGAGATAGAAAACGCCGAACACACTTTATCACTGCTTGCGCCGATTTTTGATTTGTCTGATGAAGACGTGGTGGACATTTTGGCACGCATTGACAAATCCAAAAACGATCCTGTTACCATCAAAATTGACCTAACCGAACAACAAATTGCTCAGTTTAGCGAAAGAAAGCCTTTTTTTCGTGGGGTAAGCATTCAAACCAAACTGACCCGTGTCTATCCACACGATGAGCTGTTTGCCCACGTCATCGGCTATGTGGGGCGTATCAACGACAAAGAATCCAAAAAAATCAAAGCCGATCCCATCACCAAAGAGCTTTATGCTGGCACAGATTTGATTGGCAAACTTGGCATTGAGCAGCAATACGAAGAAGTCCTGCTAGGCAAACCTGGCTATCAGTCGGTGGAAGCCAACGCTCATGGCGACGTACTTAGACGGTTAGACACCAAAAGCCCCACCGCAGGCAACGACCTATACCTTAGTTTGGACTATGGATTGCAAAAAGTCGCCCAAGATCAATTGGCAGGTCGGCGTGGCGCCATTGTAGCACTAGATCCCAAAAACGGCGATGTTTTGGCGTTTGTCAGTAACCCAAGCTATGACCCCAACCCATTTGTGTCGGGCATTTCGTCCAAAGTGTATTCCGCCTTGCGTGATGACATCGATCAGCCACTTTATAACCGAGCCTTACAAGGGCTGTACCCGCCTGCGTCCACCATCAAACCCTTTGAATCCATGGGGTTTTTGCATTATGGCATCATGGGCTGGAACGACACCATTTTTGACCCTGGGTATTTTAGCTTACCAGGGGATAGCCACCGTTTCCGAGACTGGAAAAAAGGCGGTCATGGCACGGTTGATATGTCCAAATCCATCATCATGAGCGTGGACACCTATTACTACAAAAACGCCTATCGTCTTGGTATTGACAAGCTTCACAGTTGGATGAGCAGTTTTGGCTTTGGGCGCAAAACAGGCATTGACCTACCCAACGAAAAAGCCGGCATCATGCCATCGCCCGAATGGAAAATGCAAACCTACAAAAAAGAATGGCTACCAGGGGAAACCATTTCGGTCTCCATCGGACAAGGGGCATTTTTGGCTTCTCCGCTACAAGTTGCCAACGCCACCGCCATGACCGCCATCAAAGGCAAACACCTAACCCCACATATCCTAAAACGCTCCGAAGGTGAAGCTCCCGTCAAAATCATTGATAAGCCCGATGGGGTGATTGCTTTTAATGGCACCGAAGAAGACTGGCTAAAAATGCACACCGCCATGGAAGACACGGTCAAACGGGGCACCGCCAAAGGCATTTATACGTCCGCCTACCGCATTGCCGGCAAAACAGGCACAGCGCAGGTCAAATCCATCGCCCAAGGCAAAAGCTACAACAAAGCCGCACTGGATTCTCGCCACTGGGACCATGCGTGGTTTACAGGGTTTGCCCCCGTAGAAGACCCCCAAATTGCTTTGGCAGTCATTGTAGAAAATGGCGGTGGCGGTAGTAAAGTTGCCGCTCCCATCGGGCGAGCGTTATTTGATTATTGGGTTTTACAAAGAGAAAAAAATCCCGTTTTACCGCCCAGTAAAGAAGAAAT
>JBHAZZ010000093.1:0-7247 GCA_041781275.1 Moraxella sp. | reverse complement strand
TTCGTATTTGCCATTAAAATCACGAAAAATCGTAAGATTTTCAAGGAAAATTGCGTAAGTTGATATTGAAATATCAACAAGCAATTTGACGATGAAAATCAAGATTTAGCCAGTTTTAATGGCAAAAACGCCATGTTTTTTCTAAATGATTGCTAGATAGTAATTAGTGTTATGAAGTGTCAGAATGCCCTAAACCCACAAACTGAAAATCCAAATTTGGTTTTTGCTGAGTCATCAGTAGCGCCAGCGCCTTGGCTGATCCACACGCATGAGTAAAACCAAGCGTGCCGTGCCCTGTATTTAACCACAGATTGTCAAAGCTTAAGCCTGTTGAGCCGTGCCTGTTGTTGCCTTTGTGGGCTTTGCCAATTAGGGGGACGTTTGATGGGGTCATGGGTCGCAGCCCCGTCCAGTATGCAGGCATGTCATAAAACAAAGCGTCGCCAAACAGCGCCTTTACTCGTTTGGTGATGGCTTGACAGCGCACGTTGTCAAGCGTGGTGTTATAGCCGTTAAATTCTGCCGTTCCTGCAATGCGTAGCACGTCATCACCGTTGGTCAATCTACTCATCACCAGTTTGTATTCATCATCAATTAAGCTGACTTGTGGCACACGGTCGGGGTCTTTGACGTTGAGCGTTGCTGAGTAGCCTTTGGCAGGAAAAATGGGTAAATACACCCCCAAAGGATCAAGCAGTGCTTTGCCATAGCTTGCTAAGCACACCACATAAGCGTCTGTTTGCTGATGAAAGCTTTGTCCGTTTTGTGATAGGCTGATGTGGCTGATGTGTTGCCCCTTGGGGTCGGGGCAAATGGCATTGATGTGGGTGTTATACAAAAATTTAACGCCCTGTTTTGCGCTGTGGCGGGCTAGCTGTTGGCTAAATGTGCGAGCATTGCCCGACAAATCGCTTTGGGTGTAAGTCGCTCCAAGCAGTCTGTTGCCCAGTGCTTTTAGGGCAGGTTCAAGGCTGATGGCTTGGTTTGGGCTGATGATTTGGCGGTCGCACCCCAGTTCGTTCATGCGTTTGGTGGGGGCGGTGCAGGCGTGAAATTCTTTGGCATTGGTATAAAAATGCAAAATGCCCTGATGACGCTGAGCAAAGGATAACTTCAGTTCGTGTTCTAGCGCCATGAGAGCGTGGCGAGAATACAGCCCCAAATTCACCAGTTGCACCAAGTTTTTATCGGCACGATGAGCGCTACATTCCTTTAAAAATCGCCAAATAAATCGCCACTGTTCGCTGCTGCCATTTAGGCGGTACAATAAAGGGGCGTCGGCTTGCCAAAGCCATTTTAGGACTTGTAAAGGGGTTTTGGGGTTTGCCCACGGCGTGGCATGGCAAACAGAAATTTGTCCACCGTTGGCAAAGGACGTTTCTTGGGCGGGGGCATGCTGTCGGTCAATGACGGTAACGTCAAAACCTTGTTGGGACAGATACCATGCGGTGGCAACGCCTGTTACCCCAGCGCCCAATACACTGACGCTTGGCATGACTAGCTACGGGCAGGCGAGATGCTTAAAGCGTCGGGTAAGGGTAGCGGTTGTCCCACTTCTGCCACATCGTCTGGCGTACCAACCACCAAAGCGTCTATGCCATCGGCGACTGTGATGTGATTGACGATGTGCACTTTACCGACTTTTTCGCCTGCGTGAACATCTGTACCTAGGGGCAGTAGCACACGATGTAGATAAGCTTTGGGACTTGCCTTAAAATAAAGCCGTGCCACGATTTCTTGTCCAATATAACAGCCTTTGTCATAATCTACCCCGCCACGCTGATGTAGGCGCAATTCTTGGGGCTGAAACAGCTCACTGGTGGCGGCGGTTATCCAATAATTGCCCTGTGCGATACTAAGTTTTGCCCATGCGTCAAAATCGCCGTTTGCTGCGTCAGCAAAACTTGCCACGCCATCGGTAAGGCACGGATACATGGCGATGGGCTGGGACGTGCTAAATTTGGAAAACGCCCCGTATTTTTTTAGGTGGGCTTGCAAAGCGGATAAGCAGTCATCGCTGACTATCAGCGTAAAGGTGTCGTCATCAATTTTGGTTGCCCACAGCCCAAACTGCACTCGCCCTTTTAGGTTGCAGATGGCGCACGCCAAAGGGGTTTGGGTCAGTTTGGCGGTATTGACGGTTAATTGACCTTGTAAAAATTTGTTTGCGTCTTTGCCATGTAAAGTAAGCTGTGAAAAAGTCGTCATAGGTTTTTAAAATTTGTTAAAGGTACTTGTCATAATGGGGGTAAGGCTTGATGATTTTCAAGTTGGGTTGGGGGTGTGTTATAATACATTTTTAGTTGATAATTTTGGATAATTTATGAGTTTACCTGCTTGCCCAAAATGTGGTGAAGATTTGACCTATCAAGACGGCGATTTGTTGATTTGCCCGATGTGTACTCACGAGTGGACGGACGGCGAAACGGCTGATGATTTGCCTGTCATCAAAGACGCAGTGGGTAACGTGCTTGCCGATGGCGACAGCGTAACGGTGATCAAAGACCTAAAAGTCAAAGGTTCAAGCACGCCCATCAAAGTTGGCACCAAAGTCAAATCCATTCGTCTGATTTATGATGCGCCCGATGACCATGATATTGATTGTAAGATTGATGGGTTTGGGGCGATGAAACTTAAATCCAGTGTGGTGAAAAAGGCATGACAGTTTAAATAGTGAACGAATGTCATTAATACAAATAAGGCTAGGTAATTGACACTTAGCCTTATTGATATGAATGAGTAAATCTACTGTTTTGAGCAGTCAGTATCATCAATAATATTGCCAGTATCCATATAGACATGAATATTGGCGGGCGTTTGTGTGGCTACATAAGCCGTCTGCCCCGAAACGTCAGTAATGCCTCGATAAATATAAGGATCATCTTCGCAGACGAGTAAGACATATTGAAGACCCACATGGGGTGCGTCTTTGCTATCAGTTATCACCATTTGTTCGCCCAAGGGTCCACTGCCAGTGCGTGGGCGTAAATTCCAACCTGCAGGATCAACTTTTTGCTTAAAAGCAAAGACGGCGGTACGTCCTTGTGCGTCTGTTTTGCCTTGAAAGACTTTTTTGGATTCTTTAACAAAAGGCAAATCGGTTTTATTATGATCGAGTGCATAGTCTTGATTGGCGATGGGCTGATGGTTGATGGGATCTAATAAAACCATACGATAACGATATGAGCCGCTACCATATACTTTGGCGTCAGAAAAATCCTTAGTAAATTTAAAACTGCCTTTGGCTTTTGGGGGTTTATCATTTAAGTTGGCATAAGCTGCCCCACTGGTAAATAATAAAGCACAAACTGCCATCATGCCCAAACATAATTTCATCATCATTCCTTAGTAGGTAAATTTAGTAAACATATAATAACTGAATTTAAAGTTACCATTTTGCTGTTGAAAGAGTGGCATAAAGCAGTGCTTGTACAGGTAAGGTAACAATATCAGTTACCACCGCAAATGGTAGCCCCAAAACCCTTAGTGCAGGAGCGGTATTAATGCCTTCATAAGCGACATTTAGTTGTATGGGGACAGGGTTTTTAAAACGATGTTGATATACCATATTGTCAGGTTTGCTGTAGGCTTTGCCGTTGATGGTCATACATAAATAGCGACGACCATCTTTATGGGTTAAAAATTGCAAATTATCCAACGTTTTTTGTTCAAGGGCTTGCTCTTGTTTGGATAAAGCGGTATTGGCATGATAATTTAAACAAAAATAACTGGAGAATTTTTGGGTATCTTTGTCTAAGTCAACAGGAAAATATCCCTTATTACTAGAATTTTCCCCTGTGCTGATTTCAAATGGGCGAGATAATTTGGCATTTAAAATATTGGCAAGTTTTTCATTGTTGGCACTTTGTCTACCTTGAATGTCATACTGGCTTTGGGTAATGAGATAGACGTATTTTTGACCAAGCATTAAAAATTGATTGGCAGGCATATCTTTACTGTTTTCTTTGGTGCGTCCAAATGCCACAAGCGTGTCTTTTTCTTTGGTTCGGCGATAAGAATTATCAAATTTTATGCTTTCCATTAAAAATAGGGTTGTGCAACCGCTTAATAAAAAAGATGACGCCAATGTAAATAAACCAAGTTGATATCGCATACAGATCCTTTTAAAAAATTGACTGTGCCAAATCATTCTAGCATACTCAAATTTAAATTACCATTTTTGGGATTATTTGGTGGTATTCATCATAAAGTAGAACAAATTATCAACAAATACGCACCAAGCCGTCAGTTTATGCCAGTGTTGATACGCCAAAAAATAGCGTATAATACCCACCTTTATTAGTCAATTATCCACAAGTTATCCACAAAAAAGCACATCATGACCGATTTTAATGACACCCGATCCATCGCCGAATTTACCGAATCTGCCTACCTAAATTATGCCATGTACGTCATCATGGACAGAGCCTTACCGCACATTGCCGATGGGTTAAAACCTGTACAAAGACGCATTGTCTATGCCATGAACGAACTGGGGCTAAAAAGCAGCGCCAAGCCCAAAAAGTCCGCCCGTACCGTGGGTGATGTGCTTGGTAAATACCACCCGCATGGCGACAGTGCGTGTTATGAAGCGATGGTGTTAATGGCGCAGCCCTTTAGTTATCGTTATCCATTGATTTTGGGGCAAGGTAACTGGGGCAGCTCTGACGATCCCAAATCCTTTGCTGCCATGCGATATACCGAAGCCAAATTAAGCGCTTATGCCCATACTTTGCTGTCTGAACTTGAGCAAGGCACGGTGGATTTTGTGGATAACTTTGATGGCACGCTGACCGAACCTGCCACACTCCCTGCCCGTTTGCCTAACATTTTGCTAAATGGCACCACAGGCATTGCTGTTGGCATGGCGACCGACATTCCGCCACACAACCTAAACGAAGTGATTAAGGCGTGTATCAAGCTCCTAAAAAAACCCGACATCACCGTTGCCGAGCTTGTCAAAATTATTCCAGCCCCTGATTTGCCCACCAAAGCAGAAATCATCACGTCTTATGCCGATTTATTAAAAATGTATGAAACGGGCAAGGGCAACTACAAAATGCGTGCCACTTATCATCTTGATAAAACAAATAAAAATACCGTAATCATTGACGCTTTGCCCCATCAAGTGTCGGGCAATAAAATCATTGAACAAATCGCCAAACTGATGAGCGATAAAAAATTGCCTTGGGTAACCGACATCAATGACGAATCCGATCACGAACACCCTTGCCGTATCGTCATTGAACTTAAAAAAGGCAAATTGGACATGGATAAAATCATGAACCATTTGTTTGCCAGTACAGACCTTGAAACCAGTTTTCGGGTAAACATGAACGTCATCGGCTTAAATGGCAAACCCCAAGTCAAAAACCTAAAAGAAATGCTTAGCGAATGGCTCGTCTGTCGAAGACAAGTCATCATCAGAAGGCTAGAGCACCGTTTGGCAAAAATTGATAAACGCCTGCACATTTTGGCAGGACTTTTGACGGCTTATTTGCACCTTGATGAAGTTATCCACATCATTCGCAGCGAAGACAACCCCAAAGCGGTTTTGATGAGCCGTTATCAACTCAGCGATGTGCAAGCCGATGCCATTTTGGACATCAAATTGCGCCAGCTTGCCAAATTAGAAGAAATTGAACTCAACGCTGAACGAGCCAAATTGCGAGAAGAGCTAGACATCATCACCGATCAGCTTGCCAATCCTGACAGTTTGACCGCTTTGATGGTTGATGAGCTGACCTTGGACATGAAAACGTATGGCGACAAACGCCGTTCGCCTGTGGTGGAGCGTGATGAAGCCACCCATGTCAAGCCCACCGAGCTTGCGCCTTTGGAATCAGTAACGGTGATTTTGTCGCAAGCGGGTTGGATTCGTATGGCGAAGGGCTTGGATGTGGATTTGAGTAAAGGCTATAAGGCAGGCGATGACTATAAGACGCACGCTTATGGCACCAACAGAGAACGCCTGATTTTGCTAGATAACACAGGGCGAAGTTATGGGCTTGATCCGATGAATTTGCCGTCAGCTCGTGGACAAGGCGATCCCATCACCAGTTTGTTAAGCTTGCCTACAGGCGCAAAAATTGAGCAAATGCACTTTTTAAAGACCAGCACCCGCCCACAAGAGATCATTTTGGCAAGTTCTAGCGGTTATGGCTTTATCAATGAACTGCCCATTCTTGATACCGCCCAAAAATCAGGCAAGGTCATCATCAACCTAAACGACAGCGAGCTTTTGCCCATGTGCTTAAAAGAGCCTGATGACACATTGGTGGCGACGGTTAGTAGTGGCGGACATTTGCTTGTCTTTGATGTGGCGGAGCTGCCTTCGCTGACCAAGGGCAAGGGCAATAAACTGATGAGCCTAAAAGACGGCGAAAGTGTGGTGTGTTTAACCACTTTTAAATTGGGCGAAGGGCTGCGTTTAAATACCGCCAAACGCAGTTTATCCATCAAGCCTGAATATTTGGGCGATTATCTGGGTAAACGTGCAAGCCGTGGCGGACTGCTTGCCAAAGGCTTTACCAAAATCATCGGCATTGAGCGACTGACCGATGACAGCAAACAAGACCCATCGGCATAGTCGTTGGGTTTAAAAGGGGTGATTTTCCCATATTAAATTGACTGATTTTTTTTGGGTATGATACCTTTGGGTGTGGTGCTTGCTGTCTAAGTGGTTGTTATAAAATGGGTTTTTGTCAATTCTAAAAAGTATTGCGCATTTGTAAGAAATATCTTACACACATTGACGTTTTTTGCTACTTTTCTTACCCCTTTGTATTTGGCATAATACACCCAACAGCAACGGAACAGGCTTTAAGGATTAAGCCAACCACGGAAGAACTGCTGTTACGATGGATTGACCAATATGGATATAGCAAGTAGCAAAAGCCTCCTACGATAAGCCACAAACCTTTTCTCCTCTGGGTTTGTGGCTTTATCGTTTTTGTCTGTTTTTTTTGTTTTATGTTTGGCAAATTTTCCCGTGAATGCCCAGTTTTTCTGTCAAATCGTCCACTTTTTGGCTGTCCAGTTGTATTTGTAAAGACACATGATCGCTATAACTGCTGTCCAAAATTTCTCCTGCGTGCTGACAGATCAGATGACGCACATAAGCTTCATCAGCAAAAGATGTGGCGATGGTCAAAGTGCTTTTGGGGATAAAAGGTGTCAAAGCCATCTCATCTACCACCATCTGCGTGGCGGTACTATAAGCACGGGTTAAGCCGCCTGCCCCCAAT